>NZ_JBLWEX010000099.1:0-10425 GCF_048323875.1 Yersinia sp. LJYL362 | reverse complement strand
AGTAACCCAATAGAACATGGCAATACTTATCATCAAAGACAGGTAAAAAAGGGAACATTATGCGTATTGGTGTACCAAGAGAGCGGTTGGCCAATGAAGCCCGTGTCGCAGCAACGCCGAAAACGGTAGAACAATTGCTGAAACTGGGTTTCACCGTGGCGATTGAAAGCGGAGCTGGCCATTTAGCCAGTTTTGACGATGCGGCGTACCAGGATGCGGGTGCCACCATTACGGATACCACCGATGTGTGGCAATCCGACCTTATCCTCAAAGTGAATGCCCCACTTGAGGAAGAAATTCCCCTGATGCGTGCGGGGAGCACTTTGGTCAGCTTTATCTGGCCGGCTCAGAACCCGGAATTACTGCAAAAGTTGGCAGAGCGTCAGGTTACGGTATTAGCAATGGATTCTGTGCCGCGTATTTCTCGCGCGCAATCAATGGATGCTCTTAGCTCAATGGCTAACATTGCGGGCTATCGCGCTATTGTTGAAGCTGCACATGAATTTGGCCGTTTCTTCACCGGACAAATCACGGCTGCAGGTAAAGTTCCCCCAGCTAAAGTGATGATTATCGGCGCTGGTGTTGCCGGGTTGGCCGCTATCGGTGCGGCAGGGAGCTTGGGCGCTATTGTTCGCGCTTTCGATACCCGTCCGGAAGTGAAAGAACAAGTCCAAAGTATGGGCGCTGAATTCCTTGAACTCGATTTCGAAGAAGAGGCTGGCAGTGGCGATGGTTACGCCAAAGTCATGTCTGAAGCGTTTATCAAAGCCGAAATGGCGCTATTTGCAGCGCAAGCGGCTGAAGTGGATATCATTGTGACCACCGCGTTGATTCCTGGTAAACCCGCGCCACGGTTGATCACTAAAGAGATGGTTGCTTCAATGAAGTCGGGTAGTGTGATTGTCGATCTGGCAGCACAGACTGGCGGCAACTGTGAATTGACAGTGGCCGACAAAGTGACGGTGACTGAGAATGGCGTGAAAATCATTGGTTACACCGATTTACCAAGCCGCTTACCAACACAGTCATCCCAGCTTTATGGTACTAACCTGGTTAACTTGCTGAAATTACTCTGCAAAGAGAAAAATGGTGAGATTGACATTGATTTCGAAGATACCGTGATTCGCGGTGTTACTGTGGTCAAAACCGGTGAAGTCACCTGGCCGGCACCGCCAATTCAAGTATCAGCACAGCCTCAGGCGGCGAAAGCTGCACCGATTGTCAAAGAAGAGGCTAAACCTTCCTCGCCTTGGCCTAAATACATCATTATGGCGCTGGCTATTGTGCTATTTGGTTGGTTGGCCAATGTGGCACCGAAAGAGTTTTTATCTCACTTTACGGTCTTTGCACTGGCGTGTGTGGTCGGATATTACGTGGTGTGGAACGTCAGCCATGCGCTGCATACACCGCTGATGTCAGTCACCAACGCTATTTCCGGCATTATTGTCGTTGGCGCATTGCTGCAGATTGGTCATGGTGGCTGGGTGAGTTTCTTATCCTTTATTGCCGTTTTGATCGCCAGCATCAACATTTTTGGTGGTTTTACCGTCACCCAACGCATGTTGAAAATGTTCCGTAAAAACTAGGTTTCGATGAGGCCGAACTTGCCTAAAGCGCAAGTTGATAAAGCTGAGTGGATAAAACAATGTTTATAAAAACAACAATGTTTATAAAGACAACGTTATACAAAAATGAAGGGGTAACTGATGTCTAGTGGTCTCGTTACAGCTGCGTACATAGTTGCTGCGATTTTATTTATTTTCAGTTTGGCTGGGCTGTCGCGCCATGAAACATCCAAACAAGGTAACACTTTCGGTGTGACCGGTATGGCCATCGCGCTTATTGCGACCATTCTGGGGCCAGACTCAGGTAACGTTGCCTGGATTATCATCGCCATGGTGATTGGTGGGGCAATTGGTATTTATCTGGCGAAAAAAGTCGAAATGACCGAAATGCCGGAGCTGGTTGCCATCTTGCACAGCTTTGTCGGTCTGGCGGCGGTTCTGGTTGGCTTTAACAGCTATCTGGATCATGGCCCAGTGGTCATGGATGCAGTGATGGTGAATATCCATCTGACTGAAGTGTTCCTGGGGATCTTTATTGGTGCGGTGACATTTACCGGTTCTATTGTTGCCTTCGGTAAATTACGCGGGATTATCTCATCCAAACCGCTGATGCTGCCGCAACGCCATAAATTGAACCTGGTCGCGCTGGTTGTTTCATTCCTGCTGATGATTATGTTTGTCAAAACAGATAGCGTGGCGCTGCAAGTGGTCGCACTATTATTGATGACCGTGATTGCCTTAGCCTTCGGTTGGCATTTGGTTGCATCTATTGGTGGTGCTGATATGCCAGTTGTCGTTTCAATGTTGAACTCCTATTCAGGTTGGGCAGCGGCGGCGGCAGGTTTCATGTTGAGCAACGATTTGCTGATTGTGACCGGTGCGTTAGTCGGTTCTTCTGGTGCGATTCTGTCGTACATCATGTGTAAAGCGATGAATCGTTCGTTCATCAGCGTTATTGCCGGTGGCTTTGGTACCGATGGTTCTTCTACCGGTGATGCTGAAGAAATGGGTGAGTATCGTGAAACCAATGCTGAGGAAGTGGCTGAACTGCTGAAAAATGCCAGCTCTGTCATCATCACCCCTGGCTATGGTATGGCGGTGGCACAGGCACAGTATCCAGTTGCTGAAATCACAGCAAAACTCCAGGCTCGTGGGATCAAAGTACGCTTTGGTATTCACCCTGTAGCAGGGCGCTTGCCAGGCCATATGAACGTTTTATTGGCTGAAGCTAAAGTACCTTACGACGTGGTGCTGGAGATGGACGAGATCAATGATGATTTCCCAAGCACTGATGTGGTCCTGGTGATTGGCGCTAATGACACCGTAAACCCAGCAGCACTTGAAGATCCTCGCAGCCCGATTGCCGGTATGCCTGTGCTGGAAGTATGGAAAGCGCAAAGTGTTATTGCCTTCAAACGCTCAATGAACACCGGCTATGCTGGCGTCCAAAATCCATTGTTCTTCAAAGACAATACTCAGATGTTATTTGGCGATGCTAAAGACAGCGTGGAAGCCATTTTACGCGCGTTGTAATGGCGGTAGGGTATTGATTAAGGGCCACTAAGGTGGCCCTTCAGACTGCTGACAAACCTCGACACTTCGATCTTACAAGGTGAAGACAGGTAGAAGAGTAAAGCGTCCGCGCCAGGGAAGGCGCGGCTCGAGCCCCCAGGGAAGGGTTTACGGCGTCTTTACGATCTGCCTGTTTTCACCGCTACGAGCACTTTGTCATTAACGTTAGGGCCACCGAGGTGGCCTTTTTTTGCTCTAATCACGAATAGCTGGTGAAGCGGTTATTCTCCATCCGCAGAATCTTCATTGCTTTCCACTGGACAATTAAAGCCTTCCGGTTTAATGGCTAACAAATCACATTTCAGATGATCGATCACATGTTCCGTGGTATTCCCGATAAAGGCGGCAGAGAGACCGGTACGCCCTAAAGTACCCAGAACTACCACCCCAGCCCGTAAATGTTCCGCCAGATCAGGAATAACTTCTTCCGGCAACCCTTTTTCGACATGAGTGAATTTCTCATCAATACCAAATTGCTGGCGCAATGCTTTCATCGCGACCAAATGTTGGCCACGAATAGCATCGTTATAGACGCTCGGATCAAAATCAGGTAATTCAATGGCAATGTTAATCGGGGTAACCGGATAGGCGCTAATCAAGTGCACCGGAGTTTGGTTGAGATTCTCAGCAAGCTCTCTGGTTTCGTTAACTAAACGCAGATTAAGTGGGTCATGCAGTGGGTCTTCACTTGAGAGATTGACGGCAACCAGTGCCGTGCCATTTTCTGGCCAAGGTTGGTCTTTGACCATCCACACTGGGCATGGACATTTACGCAATAAATGCCAGTCAGTGGGGGTGAAGATAATTGATTCGAGGCGGTCGTGCTGATGTGCCATTTTGAGCAATAAATCATGCTTAAATTTCAGGACTTCCTGAATAATGGCTTCGTAGGGCCGATTGTGCCATACCACTTTGATTTCAATCGGTATCCCTTCATCAAGATAAAATCGACACTGTTCACTTATCCATGCTGAACGTTGGCTGATAACCCCTTTGCGCATTGCGGTGCGCTCATCAGGCGACAGTAGAGTGGTCATGTCATAGGACAAGTCATAAATAGCCAAAAATGCTTTAATTGTGCCGCCATTACGCCGTACAAGATAAACTGCACGCCTTAATGCAGGCTGATCATCCTGATTGGGGTCAATAGCAACCAGAATATTCTGATACTTTGCCATAGAGTCTCCTTACAACCGTGAATTAACAGTATGTTAGTTAAAGAGTAAACCATGAAAGTGAAAGAGAACAGGTGAGAGCACAAACCAGATAAATTATATAGATATGAGGGCGACTGATAAATCACATTTTGTGAGTCAGAAAGTGGCGGGGCAGCTATACCGTTCGGCTCGCGCCGCGACAAACATCCGGTACCTATCCCCGCCTACCTATTTACTGACGTCATAGAGCAATAATATTAATTACAGCTTGGTTTTGGGTTTCCCGCCAGTTGAGCCAGAGCTTCGGTATTCTCGATAGTGATGTATTTACCTTTCACACTCAGAATATCACTTTTCTGGAAACGCCCCAATAAACGGCTGATGGTTTCTACCGTCAGGCCTAAATAGTTGCCAATATCACCCCGCGTCATAGTGAGGCGGAATTCACGTGGTGAGAAGCCACGTTGAGCAAAGCGGCGCGAGAGATTATAAATAAACGCTGCCAAACGCTCTTCTGCATTCTTTTTAGAAAGCAGCAAAATCATGTCTTGATCACCTTTAATCTCGCCACTCATCAGGCGCATCATCTGCTGGCGCAGATTTGGCATTTTACCGGATAAGTCATCTAAGGTATCAAACGGGATTTCGCAAACCATTGAGGTTTCGAGAGCTTGCGCAAAGCTCGGATGTTGCAAATTACTAATAGCATCAAAACCAACTAAATCGCCTGCCAGATGGAAGCCGGTAATTTGCTCATCACCTTCTTCGGTAATGGTGTAACTTTTAATGGTCCCGGAACGGATAGCGTACAGGGATTTAAGCTCATCACCTGCTTTAAACAACGCCTGTCCCTTCTGAATAGGTTTTTTTCTTTCAATGATATTATCGAGCTGATCCAGCTCATTTTCATTCAAAGTAAAAGGAATACAGAGCTGACTGATACTGCAATCCTGGCAATGGATTGCACAACCGCCAGACTGAATACGTCGGATTATTCGTTTTTCCGGGATCATAGGGTATTCCCATTAATATTGATATGCGTCAATTTTAACATCTTTTCTTGCTTCTGATAAGAGCAACAATAGTTAGCGTGCTAAAAGATAACCCTCGTGCATTAATAACCAGCGTTTTCGTTCTACGCCGCCCGCATAACCGGTCAATGCACCTTGTTGCCCAATCACCCTATGACAAGGCACAACAATCGATATGGGGTTTAAGCCGTTGGCCATCCCCACCGCTCTGGAAGCGGTGGGGCGGTTAATGCGTTTTGCTAATTCGCCATAAGTAATGGTCTCACCACAAGGGATTTTACGCAGTTGTTGCCAAACTTGACGCTGAAAATCGGTACCCGCGGTTTTAACCGGTAAATTATCAATAATGTTCAGTTCGCCGGCAAAATAGCGTTGCATGCTGTCACTCAACCCACCAGGATTGCGCTGTTCCACCAGGGTAAAAGTATTTGCGCCGTAATGATTACGTAGCAGTTTCATCAGGCGTTCATAGTGATCGGTCCAATCAATGGCGCGTAGCCGGTGCTTTTCGTCTGCAATTAACAACAGTTCACCCTGAGGGGTTGCCATTTTATCAATCAAAAACGTTTCCATAGTTCTCCACGATGTTGCTGCCACTGGTTGAGCGAATTGTTGGCTTAAAAACTTTGCCAGCGATTATTACATGAAAAATAACATCAATAGATGACTATCAGGGCTGAAAAGCAAAAACCTGCTTTTATTGCGGCGTTAATCGCATAAAACATGAAGTTTAGGTATAAGGTCAAGGTGGGCGAAGTCAGTGTAAACCGCTAGGATAAAAGTCTGTTATTTACGAAATCAATTCATATCAGGTATTCAATTCATGTCCAATTTCACCTCGTATCCTTTATTACGTGAGAACGAACCGCCAGCTGCGGCTATCGAACGAGCTGAGAGCTGCTCGCCTTTTATCTTATTGGCAGACCATGCCGGCCAGCGTATTCCGGCTCAACTCGGGGATTTAGGATTACCAGCAGGAGAAATTGATCGTCACATTGGTTGGGATATTGGCTCATTAGCCACCGCGCAGTTACTTAGCCAGTATTTAGATGCCACATTAATTCATCAGCGTTATTCGCGTTTAGTTATTGATTGCAACCGTACCCCCGGTATCGCCAGTTCTATCCCTGAAATCTCTGAAAACACACGGATCCCGCGTAATATCGGTGTCACGGTGGAAGAGGCTCAAGCTCGTCGAGCAGAGGTATTTCAGCCATATCATGATTTGATTGCACAGACGCTTAATCAGCGCCGTGATAGTGGCCAGCCTGGTGTCATTATTTCCATGCACAGTTTTACACCATCATTCAAAAATATTTCTCGGCCTTGGCAAATTGGCACTTTATTTCACCGAAACCCCGAGTTTGCGCTGCAATTAGTGTCATTTTTGCAGCAAGAAGATGCCTTAAATGTGGGGATCAATGAACCTTATGCGATGACGGATGCCACAGATTTCACTTTGCCATTCCATGCCGAGCAGCGGCAGTTGCCATATGTCGGTATTGAGATTCGACAAGATCTTATTACTGATGAGAACGGGCAGGAGGAATGGGCCAGACGGTTGGCGCGGTTGTTACCACAAGTTTTATCCGCCTATACCCGTCATACTTCAAGCTGCGGGTGTGTTGGCTACACTTAATAACCCTAATCACTTACGACAGTAAGCTCATCGGGATTATCTCGCTTGCCGCCTTCCTGCAACTCGAATTATCTAGGGTAGATAACCTTGTCACCTATTTAACGACCCGAGAAAAGTCTGTTTTGCGCCAAATATTTTTCTGGGTTTATGACTGGCCACTATTAATTAGTTATTATCGGTGGCTATAGTTATTCTTATTTTATAACCAATTATTTATCACACAACTTTAAGGTTGATAATCTTGTGGAACCCAAACCCGCGCGTGTCCTGATCAGTGCCTGTTTGATGGGCAAACCTGTTCGTTATAATGGAAGTGCCCTGTCTGTCCATCATGAAATTATTCAGCGCTGGCAGGATGAAGGGCGGTTGGTCATGGTATGTCCTGAACTGGCTGCCGGAATGCCAGTACCGCGGCCTCCTGCTGAAATTCAGCAAGGTAATGGTGAGGCGGTATTACAAGGTCAGGCCCGGGTGATTGAACAATGGGGCAATGATGTCAGCCGGGAATTTCTGCAAGGTGCTTACCAGGCATTAGCGTTGGCCCAAAAACATCAGTGCACCTTGGCCATTCTCACTGAGGGTAGCCCGTCATGCGGTAGTAGCCGTATTTATGATGGACATTTTAATGGCACCCAGCGCACTGGACAGGGCGTAACAACGGCCTTATTGCGCCGCCACGGGATCACCGTGTTTAGTCATCTTCAACTTGAGCAAGCGGATGATTTTTTGCGAAGTGGTTCACAAATCCAGGTTGAAAATTAATCAAAAGTCATAAAATGTCGCTATACTGTATAAATAAACAGTACTCGTATCTTTAGTCACTTAATTTTATTGAAACCATTAAGTCGAGGTAGCGATATGGCATTTAAGATAATTGAAAAACAACCACAACAGATTGTGAGTATCCGAGTCGTCGGGCCTTATCACGAAACCATTCCAAAAGGTTTTGACCAACTATCATCACTTTATACCCAATACCAAATTCCGGGAAAAGATTGGTTAGCGCTTTACTGGGATAATCCTGAAACCAATCCACCGGCTGAGTTGCGAGCTGATGTCTCATTATCTGTTGCGGATGATTATGTTTTGCCACCAGAGCTCAGTGATCATCTGCAACTACAAGTGATTCCCGCTGGTTTGTATGCGGTGTACCACACTCGTGTATCGGATGATGATTACGCCAAAGCTTGGGGGGAATTATATAACCAGCATCTGCCACAAAGTGGCTATCGCCCAACCGAAGGGGCGTGCTACGAGGTTTACCTCAATGACGGCAGGGCTGATGGCTATTTTGATATTGATATCTATCAATCAGTTGAGAAAGACCAATAGAGTGAGACAAGCAGCCGGGCCTGAACCGTTCGGCTGTTTATTGCCTGAGTACGTTGGTTTCTAATCGCTATTTGATTTGGTCAGGAATATCCGGCTCAGCCAGTCACTGAACGTTCGCACCCGCGGTGATAATTGTCGATTGTGCGGATATAGGAAAGAAACCGGCATTGGGGGCGGTGCATATTCTGGCAGTATCTCAACCAGTGTTCCTGCGCATAAATCAGGTTCAACATGGTAGCGCGGCACCTGAATGATCCCGAGTCCGAGCCGGGCGGCAGCAACGAAGCTCTCTGCACCACTCACCGACAGAACTGCGGGTAATTTTACTGTTTGAATTTCAGGTATTGGGCGAGGAACCGGCCGTGGCGATAAACCTTCTTTTCTGGCAAAGGGCGCTAATGTGGTGTCGACACAAAACTCTAATGGCATCAATCCACCGGTTGCGCTGGAGCGAAATCCCACCATTTGGTGCCCGGTCAATTCAGCGAGTGAGTGCGGTGTTTCGTGTTGTTGCAAATAGCGTGGTGCGGCACAAGTTACCTGGGGCAACAGTGCCACTCGGCGGGCGACCATATCACTGTCTTGTAAATTGCCGACTCGCAATACCCCGTCAATACCCTCGCGAATCAAATCAACCAGCCTATCGCCTTCACTGATGAATAATTCGATATCGGGATATTGCATTATAAAATCAGGCAGTTGTGGTAACACAAAATGTCGAGCTAAGGTTCCATGCACATCTATTCGAAGTAAACCTCGGGGCTTGGCATTGGCAAACGCCATTTCAGCATCTTCTATATCAGCAATAATACGTAGGCAGCGCTGATAATAAGCCTCACCATCCAATGTTGGACTGACATGTCGGGTTGTGCGCTGTAATAAGCGGACATTCAATCGCCGCTCAAGCTGTTTAATTGCATCCGTCACACTCGAACGGGGCAAATTCAAGTCTTGGGCTGTTTGGGTAAAACTGCGCTGTTCCACTACTCTGATAAACACACGCATTGCGTCAATTCTGTCCATACCATTGTTCGATTTTTCCGGATAGTGTTGTCGAATAATAGGTGATTATCCGAATTGATAACAGTGGCATTCTCTCTCTGGCGGTTTAAGTGATCTGGGTTTTAATCATTACTCACCGCCTATATAGATGATGAAACTCGTATTCAGGAGAATATTATGACAAATACCATTCAGCAGGTCGCGATTGTTACTGGTGCATCACGGGGTATTGGTGCGGCAATAGCCGAGCGTTTGG
This sequence comes from Yersinia sp. LJYL362, assembly GCF_048323875.1. Taxonomy (NCBI): domain Bacteria; kingdom Pseudomonadati; phylum Pseudomonadota; class Gammaproteobacteria; order Enterobacterales; family Yersiniaceae; genus Yersinia; species Yersinia sp. LJYL362. The sequence goes on along the minus strand of NZ_JBLWEX010000099.1, from coordinate 871 downwards.
CTCAGGAAGGCTACACTGTGTTGATCAATTACTCTCGGGCTGATGATGAAGCCGAAGCTTTGGTGCGTAAAATTCAACAAGCGGGTGGCAATGCATTAAGTGCCAAAGGCGATATTAGCGATCCCACCGCTGTGGCCCAATTGTTTACCGAAGCTGAAACCGCCTTCGGTGGAGTTGATGTATTGGTCAATAATGCCGGTATTATGTCACTCAGCACGGTTGCCGACAGCGACGATGAACATTTTGACCGCCAAATTGCCATTAACCTGAAAGGGAGCTTCAACGGCATGCGAGAAGCGGCGAGACGGCTCAGAAATGGCGGCCGAATTGTTAATTTCTCAACCAGTGTTGTGGGCTTAAAGTTGGAAAAATATGCTGTTTATGCTGCCACCAAAGCTGCGGTTGAAACGATGACGGCAATTCTGGCAAAAGAGCTGCGAGGTCGCGATATTACTGTCAATGCTGTGGCACCCGGGCCGACCGCGACTGATCTTTTCCTTAACGGCAAATCCGCTGAACTGATTGAAAAAATGGCGAAAATGGCACCATTAGAAAGATTGGGCACACCAGAGGACATTGCAGCGGCTGTGGCATTTTTAGTCGGAAAAGACGGCGGCTGGATCAATGGGCAAGTGTTGCGTGCCAATGGTGGGCTGATTTAACACTATGGTGCGAAGGCGCAGCGGGGCCAGGGAACGCCCCTGAAAGATAAGGAATAATAATTAATTGGGCTGCTATAAAAGTGTGGACTGTCATAAAAGCGTCATTCGCCTGTTCTAGTATCCGTTGTAACCAATCAATACAAATTGTATTACTGTTTTACAACAAGGAACTCTACTGATGCAGAACCGCGTATCCACTTTGTCCGGCA
>NZ_JBLWEX010000098.1:0-10392 GCF_048323875.1 Yersinia sp. LJYL362 | reverse complement strand
TTTTCTTGTTCTATGCCGGTATGGAGATGAATGCCATCCATGTTAAAGATGTGGATAACCCGAATAGAAACTATCCCATTGCTATTATGTTGTCCGCGGTGGGGACGGTACTTATTTTCGTATTAGGAACTTTAGCAATTGCCTTTATTATTCCACAATCTGAAATTAGCCTGACGCAAAGCCTGTTGGTGGCTTACGATGATATGTTCAAGTGGGCGCATTTGGAATGGTTGGGGCCAGTGGTGGCTTTTGCATTGGCTATTGGCGTGCTGGCGGGGGTGGTGACCTGGGTTGCTGGCCCATCTTCAGGTTTGTTGGTAGTGGCGAAAGCGGGCTATTTGCCACGCTGGTGGCAACATACCAATAAGAATGGCATGGCGACTCATATTCTGCTGCTACAGGCTCTGCTGGTTTCCTTGTTGGCAATATTGTTTGTGGTATTACCTTCGGTGCAGGCGGCATATCAAATAATGAGTCAAATGACCGTTATCTTATATCTCATCATGTATATGCTGATGTTCAGTTCTGCTATTTATCTGCGTTACAGTCAACCGAATCGTCCACGCCCATATCATATTCCCGGCGGGGCAATCGGCATGTGGATTATTGGCGGAGCGGGGCTTATTGGCTCAATTCTGGCTTTCGTATTCAGCTTTATTCCCCCCAGCCAAATTACAGTAGGCAGTCCAACAGAATATGTCGGAATTCTGATCGCCAGCACGGTGTTCTTTGTTGTGTTGCCATTCTTGATTTATATCGTTCGCAAACCTCATTGGCGCGATGAAAATAGCGATTTTGCCCCATTTACCTGGCAAGCAGAAAACAGTCATCCAGGTATTCCGAGCACGTCGGCGACACATACCAATGACGTCACTGCTGCGGCTACAAAAGCGCCGAAAAGTTAACGTCCTTCCTCTTCATGCAGGGCGGTTTCGGCCCCCTGTTCAATAATATTTAGTGTTGGAGTCAGTGTTATGACTATTGACCTAGCTCGTCTGAATCAAGTTGTTAAGGATAGTTATTCACAATATTCCACCCTCGCCGGAGGAGAGAATGCCAGCTATATTCCTTATCTGGCCAGTGTTCCCAGTCAGCTTGCTGGGTTGGCCATTGTCACGATTGATGGCGATATTATTTCGCAAGGTGATGCCGATTTTCGTTTTGCCTTGGAATCTATTTCGAAAGTGTGCTCTCTTGCCTTAGCGCTAGAAGATATTGGCCCGCAAGCTGTGCAAGACAAGATAGGCGCAGATCCTACCGGTTTACCTTTTAACTCGGTCATTGCGTTGGAGCTGCACAATGGTAAGCCCTTGTCGCCATTGGTCAATGCGGGAGCAATGTCGACAGTAAGTGCGATTAAGGCCAGTAATAGAGAGGATCGCTGGGCACGGATTCTGGACATGCAACAGCAACTGGTTGGTGCGCCGATTGCACTTTCGGATGAAGTTAACCATTCAGAACAAACCACCAATTTTCACAATCGCGCCATTGCATGGCTGCTTTATTCGGCTCAGGCCATGTATTGCGACCCGATGGAGGCTTGTGACGTATACACTCGTCAGTGTTCAACATTGCTCAATACTATTGAACTGGCCACGATGGGTGCAACCTTTGCGGCGGCGGGAGTTAACCCTGTGACTAAAAAGCAGGTGCTGACGGCCAGCAATACGCCATTTATTTTGGCTGAAATGACCATGGAAGGGATGTATGGCAGCTCTGGAGATTGGGCATATACCGTGGGTTTACCGGGTAAAAGTGGTGTCGGTGGTGGGATCCTGGCGGTAGTGCCGGGTGTTATGGGGATTGCGGCATTTTCACCGCCCCTTGACCCGGTAGGCAATAGTGTACGCGGTCAAAAAATGGTGGCATCAGTGGCGCAACAGTTGGGATATAACCTATATAAAGGTTCGCTTTAATCTCGGGTAGCGGCCCTGCGGTGCAGCAGGGCCAAATTAATCATCGCAATTAGCTTAAATCAATATCTTTATGGCCGAAAAACCACGTCAGAATAAAACCCGCAGCATATGAGATGAGAAGGCCAACCACGTAAACCATCATTCCGGCGAAAATCCCCTGGGCTGATGTCATGAGTGGAATAGACACCAATCCCGATGGGCCAAACACCGTATTCAAGCCAACCGGCAGCCCCAACCAGGCAACCAGACCGATAAAGAAGCCGCCGACAGCACCACCTAAACATGCTGTAATAAAAGGTTTCAGGCGCGGTAATGTCACACCATAAATAAGTGGCTCACCAATCCCTAATAACCCAGGGAAAATGGCCCCTTTAATCTGTGTACGCAGGACAGAACCTTTTGGCGAACGGGCATATAGTGCCAGTGCTGCACCCACTTGGCCCGCTCCTGCCATAGCCAGAATAGGGAATAATGAGTTGAAACCTTGCGCGTCCATTAAGGCAAAATAGACCGGAACAAAACCTTGGTGAATACCGAACACTACGGCAATCAGGAATAAGCCAGCCAGAATTGCGGTGCCGAACGGGTTACCATTTAAATGCATAAACAGCCATGACATGCCTTTAAATAGCTCGCCACCGACTGGCATGATGGCAACGAAAGTGATTGCACCTGTAATCAATAACGTGATCGCCGATGTCAGGATCATATCCAAATTATCGGGAATAAAACGACGTACTTGCCGCTCAATCCAGGCACCTAACATACAGGCCAACAGAACGCCGATGATGTTGCCGCGTGGGTCAATCGCCAGCCCAAAGAAGCTTTCCATCCCACCGTAGTAGCCAACAGTGCCTTCCGGCACATAGCGTAAAATAAACAACGAAGCGATAATTGCGCCGTTGACTCCCGTCCCGCCAAAGGCTTTCTGTGTATTAAAACCAATTAAAATGCTGAGGAAGGTGAATAAACCGATGCTGAATACTTTCATGTAAGCAATCAGTGCCGCTAACCACGGGGATTGAATCACTCCATCCAATGCCAGTGTTTGCTGGAGCAATGTTGCGATCCCCAACAGTAATCCTGCGGCAATGAATCCGGGAATCAGTGGGGTAAATATAGTGGCGAATTTGGTCAGAAAATTGTGAACAGCACTTTGCTGTTTCGCTTTCATTTGCTGTTTTGTCTGGCTGGCCAGTGCATGCAAATCTGCATCCTGAGTGCTTTCATGTTGCGGCTGCGGTTCAGAACTCAGCACCTTATTCATCATCTCACTGGCAGTTTGAGCTTTGCCCGGCCCGAGAATGATTTGTAACTGATCATCGCCGTTAACGATCCCCATCACTCCGGGTATCTTTTTTAAGCTTTCATGTTGTATTAGTTGACGATCTTTTAAGGTCAGGCGCAGCCTCGTCATGCAGTTTCCACAGACGATGATATTCTTACTCCCGCCAATCAAGAGTAAGATCTGCTCTATCGTAGTACTGGTTATTTTCGCCATGTTTATACTTTAATCTCCTTGAGCGCTTTACGGATGAATCCTTTATTTTTTATAAGGATATCGGTAGCTTCTTCTACAGACATACCACTCAGAATCATCATAATGGCTGTTTTGCAGTGACGGTTACATTCATCAAGTGCAGCTTGTGCCTCCTTGGGGGAGCACTCCGTCGCTTGAACAACAATATCGACCTGACGTTGCACCAGCTTGGCGTTTGTCGCTTCAACATCTACCATCAGATTGCTATACACTTTTCCACTGCGAATCATTGCGCCGGTTGTCAGCATATTCAGAATTAACTTCTGGGCAGTCCCTGCTTTCATCCGTGATGACCCCGTGACAACCTCAGGGCCGACCAGCGCCTCAATAGCGATATCTGCCGCTTTACTCATTTCGCTATTCTGATTACAAGAAATCGCCACTACACTAGCCCCAACACTACGGGCATAGGCCATCGCCCCCAGCACATAAGGTGTGCGGCCACTGGCTGCAATTCCGACCAGCACATCTCGTGCATTGAAATGTAGGTCACGCAGGTCTTGCTCACCCATTTCTCGGCTATCTTCTGCATTCTCAACCGCTTGCAAAATAGCTGTGTTGCCGCCAGCGATAAGGCCGACGACCATTTCTCGTGGCGTTCCATATGTTGGTGGGCACTCACTAGCATCCAGAATCCCCAGTCGTCCGGAAGTACCGGCCCCACAGTAAATTAATCTACCGCCACGCGCGAAAGCCTCGGCGATAAGCGAAACGGCTTGAGCAATCTCGGGCAGTTTTTCCTCAATCACAAAGGGCACTTTTTTATCTTCATGATTGATAACCTTGAGTATCTCCAGTGCTGAAAGAGTATCAATTTGAGAACTGGCGGGGTTCCGGCTTTCCGTAACCATTGAGCTTAGATTAATCGTCATGGGGACTTCCTTTTATTTAAATTATCGGCGATGTTAAGTAATTAATTATTTATTAAACGTGATATATATCACGGTAAAATCTATTCTAATCACTGGGGTTATGAGGAATAAGTACAGATAAAATAGAACAAATAAATAAATTATTTTCATTACATTTATGCAGTTACACCTTAGTCATAAAAGGTATTTGGCTGGAATAATCTATTGTCTTTAACGGGAAACCTTTGATGTCGATTTTGAATGAAATAACCTGGTTACTACCTGAATTGGCTGAAAACCAGAAAAAAATAGCGAAATGTATTCTTGATAATCCTGAGTCTATTCTCAGTATATCTTCCTCTCAGTTTGCAGAGAATGCAGGCGTCAGCCAATCGGCGATTGTAAAATTTAGTCAGAAGATTGGCATGAAAGGCTTTCCAGCACTAAAAATCGCTATCAGTGAAGAATTAAGCAGAAATAACTTATTTAAATCCTATCCACATAAAGCGCTACATAATTCTATTTCATCCGAAGACTCATTGATGGTGATGGCGCAAAAGCTTGCGCATGAGAAGACGGCGTCAATTATGGAAACAACGAGGAAAATTAATTTTTCTGTTTTCCAGCAAGTGATCTCGCTCATTAATACTGCCCAGCGCGTACAAATAGTGGGTATTTGGGGATCAGGACTTACTGCAAAAGACCTGAGCTATAAATTACAAAAAATTGGCATAATGACCCTGGTTGAAGCGGACCTCCATGTGCAGATTGCGGCAGCACTCACCCTCACACCCAAAGATGTACAGATTGTTCTTTCCTTCACTGGTAGAAGAAAAGACATGAGAATTGCAGCAACAGTCGCTAAAGCGCAAGGGGCAACTGTCATCGCGATTACTGGCAGTAAAGTCTCGCCGTTGGCTAAGATCGCAGATTATGTCCTTGAAAGTATTTCGGATGAAAATGAATGGCGAAGTTCTTCAATTTCTTCCCGAACGGCCCAAAATACCCTAACCGATCTGATATTCTTGGCATTGATGCAGCAACGGAAAGAAATGGCTAAACCTTTGATTCTGAATGCCAGTATGACAATAAACAATCTGGATGACTGATGTGCTGGCATATCGATTCATAAACTTTAAGGCAATGAAGGTAATATATTTTAATTATCTCATTGCCCTATGCTACTTTCAGTGTTTTATTTTCATCAGAAATTACCTACAAACTCTAGTGGTTATTAGATGATTATATTTAGATTAATTTAATAATAAGTATTCCTGATGGTAATAAGTTATTCTTGGCTTTGCCACCTTGTATAGTGGGTTTGCGGATATGAAGTCACAAAAATAAGTGTTATTATTCCTTATTCGAGTGAAAAGGCGAATCAATCAACTGTGATAATTATCACTTTATTGTGTGAGCTAAAAAGTAAAATCGCCCGACTAACATAACTAATGGAGGAGTTAATGAAAAAATTAATACCTGCGATTCTATTATTTAGCACCTGTACTTATGCAGATGTTATTCCAGATGCTCAACTTAAAGACATGTGGTTGTCGCCAAAGATATCTGCTGAAAAAGTTATCTCAAAAATGAGTTTTGAAGAAAAATTGGGGCAAATATTAATGGTTGATATTCGCTCCTGGAGTCATGCGGATAACAGCGACAAAACAGCATTCATTGAGATTAATGAGGCTGTCAGTAAGATGATTCGCGATTATCATTTAGGTTCTATTATTCTTTTCCGTGAAAACCTGATTGATACCCCACAAACAGTTACGTTAATTAATAATCTTCAAAATGCGCGCAGCAATCTCCCTCTGTTTATTAGCACCGATCAGGAAGGAGGGTATGTCACTCGTCTACGAGTGGGTACTGAAATGCCAGGAAATATGGCATTAGGGGCAACCGGATCATCCAAGTTTGCTCAACAGGCCGGAAGTATCCACGGTTATGAATTATCTAGCTTGGGTTTTAACTTTAATTTTGGCCCTGTCGTTGATGTCAATAATAACCAGAATAACCCTGTCATTGGCGTGCGTTCTTATTCCAATGATCCGGTGTTGGTGGCGGAGTTAGCCCGTAGTTATATTAGTGGCATTCACAAATACAATGTACTCACTTCACTCAAACATTTTCCCGGTCATGGAAATGTCACCTCGGATACACATTTTGCCTTGCCGACAGTCAATATTGACAAAGCTGCATGGCAGCAAGTCGAACTGAAACCCTTTGTTGAAGTCATGCCAGTAACTGATGCAATTATGACTGCCCATGTGGTTGTGCCAGCTCTGGATAATTCAATGTTAACAAATACTAAGGGCGAAAAAGTGGGCACTCCAGCCACATTATCAAAGCCCATCCTGACTGATATCTTACGTAATCAGCTCAAGTTTGATGGCTTGATCCTGACAGATGCTATGGATATGGGCGCGATTACCAGTAACTTTGAGCGTAATTGGTCTATCAAGCAGGCCATTATGGCAGGTAATGATATTGTCTTAATGCCAATGGAAATTAAGAACCGCGCCAGTATTGAACAACTCGATGCTCTTTATGATTATTTAAAAACCGAAGCCACAAAAGATCCTGAGCTTAAACAACGTATTGAGGATTCAGCACAGCGAGTCATTTACACCAAACTGAATAAGCGTATTTCTCCTGAACCGCATGATATTACTATCGCGGAAAAAGTTGTCGCATCAGAAAACCATAAGAATATTGAAAATTTCATTTCTGAACAGGCTATCACGCTAATCAAAAATGATAATATTTTACCTTATCAAGTAAAATCACAAAATAAGATAATAGTATTCTCTGACGAGAGACCACGCAACGAACTCATTACTAAGCATCTTAATGATATTGCTAATAAATTTAACGTTGACTTTGCCGTTAAAAATAAAGTAATAAAACTGGATAAAAGCGATGCAAATCCTGAAGATATCGCCAAACAGATTAAAGGCCAGGATCTTATTATTCTTGCTACCTATAATCTTAAACTTGAACCAGTTAATGCGCAGCGGATCATCGATGAAGCCAATAAGGCTAATATCCCTTTAGTCGTTATATCAAGTCGTAACCCTTATGATATTGCTTATCTATCTGGCGTAAAGGCGAATATTGCTATCTATGGTATTACCGGGTTCGATGTGACTAATAATGTACGAAACAGTTTAGAAACTAATATCCGCAGTGGGCTAAGAACACTATTTCAGGGGCCAAAAGGGAAATTAGATGTATTGGCAGAGTCACATGGGAAATTACCGGTGGATATTAGAACTCCTGATAATAGCCAGATACTCTATCCACGTGGTTATGGATTAACGACGTTATAAAATTATGGAAGGTGAAAATGAATATCTTAAAAGGAATTGTGGTTTTCAGCACACTAACAATGTGTACGCCCGTATTAGCAGATGAATTTGAAACTGACTATGACCAAGAGATTTACAAATTAAATAAGAGAATTCAGCAAATAGAAAAAGAAAAAAAAGAAGTACAGGATAAGTTAAGGCAAAAAGCCTGGAACTTCGAAACTTATATAGGTGCAGAACAAGAGATAGACAGTGATGAAAGCTGGAAGTTTATTAAAGGTAGTATGGCAACCTCACCTTATGTTGGTGCTTATATTTATCAGCATGACTCGCTGTGGCTATATGACGTTCAGTTTTTAAAGACATATCTGGATAATAATCCAGAGTATGATCGTACACGTTGGCAGGCTGGGGTCACCAGAACTTTTCCTTTCACCTATGATGGTAAGAGTGGTAATACGAAATTACGCTTGGGTTATCGTAATGATAACTGGCATTATCCTTCGATTAGTAATCCAGCATTGGCTGACCCTGAGTACAAGGGGGATGTCCGTAAAGGTGAAGAGCGGCATGAAATCTGGATCCGTCCACAGGCGTATTATCAATATTCTGAAAATCTAAGTTTTAACGCCAGTTTCTCATTTCGCCTGATTGATCGTAAGTTGGATTATGCTCGTGCTAAAGGGAGTTATGGCGTATACAAACGAGATTGGAGCCAAATAAATGAGCATTTCGCGGGTGCTAATATCGCCTTTAATCAGAAAAATTCACTCTGGTTAAACTATTTGTACATTGATGAGCAATTGGTCAATACGCTTTATAACAAAGAGCATTTCTTATGGGGAATTTACCGCCATAAATTTGATAATGGTCTTCTGTTTATGCCTTATACGCGTCTGGCTCTGGTTAAAGGTTCGCAGAGTTTTCGTGACTCGAATAATAATGAAATTGTGCATAAAGAAAAAAATCGTAGCCGCTATGGTTTGCAGGTGCTCTATCCGTTAACGAAGCAGACTTCAATTTTTGCTGATACCTATTACCGCCCAGAGCAAACCTGGACTAACAGCCACAAAACCAGCAATAATTTTTGGTTTTGGGCTGTGGAGTTGAGACATAATTTCTGATACTTAATAAGAGATATCAGAACATCAATTTATTAATAGTGAGAGACTAGGGATGGGGTATTTCCTGCGAATATTATTATGTCTGTATGGACTATTTATTATAACTACTGGCCATGTCAGCGCTACCCAAGAAATTATTTTAGGCATTGATCAGGAAAATATTTATGGGCCATTACTTAAAAACAAGCGTATTGGCTTAATGGTCAACCAAAGCTCGATTAACAAGGAAGGACGTCATACCATCGACAAATTGTTATCCGAGCAGAATAAATTCCATTTTACAGTGACAAAATTATTCTCTGTTGAGCACGGTATCCGTGGGAATGCCGATGCCGGATTAGGGGATGATAATCACATCGATAAACAGAGCGGTCTTCCTATTATTTCTTTATATGGAAGAGATAAAGATGGGCGAATGAGGGTACATCCCACTGAAGCGCAGTTATCTGATCTTGATATCGTTATTTATGATTTACAGGACGTTGGTGTTCGTTATTTTACCTATACTATTTCCATGCATCATATGTTAGAAAGTCTGCAAAAGTATCATAAACAATTTATGGTATTTGATCGGCCGAACCCACTTGGAAATCATGTTTATGGGCCAATTCTTGAGGAGGAGAACATTTCTGGTATTGGTATGCATCCTGTCCCAATGGTGCACGGGCTGACGTCTGGGGAGTTTGCTCGTATGATAATAAATGAAGGTTGGTTAACACATTTCAATGATTCAAATTGGCAGGCATTTGGTATCAAAGCTTACCAGTTTCCCCCAGAAGATTTGACTGTTATCGCCATGGGCAATTACACACATAATTCGCCTTATTCATTGCCAGTAAGACCTTCGCCAAATTTACGCAGTGATTTGGCTATTCAGCTTTACCCTTCTTTGGGATTATTTGAAGCAACCAGTGTTAATATGGGCCGAGGTTCAGACTATCCCTTTGAGCAGTTGGGTTTCCCATCCAGGAAGTTTTATATTAACACCTGCTATCACGTAGATATTAATCAGCAGAAAACAGGTTGGCCGCAAGCGGGCAAGGAAGTGTGTGGCGAAAAATTTACTGCCGTCAATATAGCCGATATTAAGCCGACGATACGTTATTTTGTTGAATGGTGGTTTAAATTTAAAGATGCGGGTTATTCTATGGTTCTTTCCCCACAGAGGGAGGCCAATTATCTGGAACATCAGGAAGAGTATTTTCTAATACGGCCTACGTGGTTGGCTAAATTAACAGGTACGCGCAATCTAGTTAAATTAATGGAAGAAGCAGATAAGAAGAAATTAACTGTCGATGAGACCGTGAATTATCTGGAGTCTAACTGGCAGCCCGATCTTGATAATTATCTGAAGTTACGCGAGAAATATAAAATTTATCCTTAAATCTTATTTTCTTCTTTGACGTTTGGGGTGTTGGTGAGCACTACCCCCCTTTTTTACGATTACTGTCTTGGGTAGCGTAATCACGCATTTAAACCAAATAAAAAGGGGTCAGATGATTGCTCATCTAACCCCTTACAAATTTGGTGGCCCCTACTGGACTTGAACCAGTGACCAAGCGATTATGAGTCGCGTGCTCTAACCAACTGAGCTAAGGGGCCAAACTTGGACGCTGATTATACGGTAGTTTTTATCCTGCGGTCTAG
>NZ_JBLWEX010000097.1:0-10370 GCF_048323875.1 Yersinia sp. LJYL362 | reverse complement strand
ATCCGTGTGTCAGTTGTGGTGCCTGCTGTGCCTATTTTCGAGTCTCATTTTATTGGTCGGAGGCCAAAGATGGCGGCGGTACAGTTCCCTCTGCCATGACCGAGCAGGTCACCCCGTTTATTAGCTGCATGTCCGGCACTAATGGCAAATCTTCCCGCTGCATTGCCCTCCAGGGCGAGGTCGGCCAGTCTGTTTCTTGTTCAATCTACGACGACCGCCCACCTCCCTGTCATGAATTTGAGCAGTCAGGAGAAACTGGTATTCACAATCCCTATTGTGACCGCGCCCGCGCCCATTACGGCTTACCACCGTTACCTGTTGATAACATCGAGGTAATTAGATTAGAAGAAATCAGCCGTTGGCCAATGACGGGATCCCACAGCGCGCCATAACAAGGTATAATCATCGGCTAAGCGCTATTTTTTCATCCCAAGGAGCTTTCATGCCTATCACGGCTAACACTCTATACCGTGACAGTTTTAACTTTTTACGTAATCAGTTACCGGCCATTCTGTTGCTGGCTTTACTGACTGCGTTCATTACCGTCATGCTGAATCAGGCCTTTATCCCTGATACTGAACAACTGAGTATTTTAAGTTCCACAGAAAGTGATTTTGCGTCGTCAGGGAATATCAGCATTACCGAATTGGTGGCACAACTCACGCCAGAGCAACAGATTATTCTGCTCAAAGTGTCTGCGGCGGCCACCTTCTCCGCATTAGTGGGTAATGTTTTATTAGTCGGTGGCATGCTGACACTGATTTCTATGGTTTCTCAAGGCCGTCGTGTTAGCGCATTGCAGGCAATTGGTATTTCACTGCCTATTTTACCCCGCTTACTGTTGTTAATGTTCATTGGTACCTTGTTGATTCAACTGGGAATAACCCTGTTTATCGTGCCGGGTATCATTATTGCTGTGGTACTTTCGCTGTCACCGGTTATCGTCGCCACGGAAAAGATGGGTGTTTTCGCCGCAATGAAAACCAGTGTTAAGTTAGCCTTTGCCAACGTTCGATTGATTATTCCGGCGATGATGTTGTGGATAGCAGCTAAACTGATTTTGTTATATTTGGTCAATCACCTGACGGCGTTGCCGACTCCCATTGCCAGTGTGGTTTTAGCGTCACTGAGCAATTTGGTTTCTGCATTATTGTTGGTGTATCTGTTCCGCTTATATATGTTATTGCGCCCGACTGATATCACTGTATAAATATCACATAAGGAAGGGCCTTTGCGGCCCTTTGAGGTTTATGACAAAGTGCTCGTAGAGGTGAAAACAGGCAGATCGTAAAGACGCCGTAAACCCTTCCCTAGGGGCTCGAGCCGCGCCGTCCCTGGCGTGGACGCTTTACTCTTCTACCTGTCCTCACCTTGCCAGATCGAGGTATCGAGGTTTGTCAGCAGTCTGAAAGGGCCATTACGGCCCTTTTTTGTTATTGGGAATTCAACGGATTTAAACCATAAAATCCATCAACTGATTTCCGGCTCCGCTTCCGAATCTTGTCTCTCTGCCACCCGCTGTTTACTCTGAATCAGTTTGAGGGCCAAATAGAGATCCGGCACCAAAACCAGATCATCATCATGGCTTTTCAACTTATTAATACGGAACCAGCGCGTCAATTCAGTGCGTCGCCCGGCTAATATCAGCTTAATATTACGCTGCTTCAGATCGCGTTTAAGCTCATCAATAGCCGCCAACACACTGATATCTGCATAGGTAAAGCTAGCCACCGCATCAATCACCACCCAATCAGCGGGATGTGGCGTGCTATCGACCAGATTCAAAATACGTCGTTTGAAGTAGGCAACGTTGAAATACGTCAGCGGTGAGTTAAAACGGTAAATCATCACGCCGGGTACGGGTTTAATCCCATTACCACTGCGCATTGAATGGATCATGCCATCGGCATTCACCCCCAATAACTGCTCTGTTGGGCGGAAAACGGTGCGCAAGAATTGTAATAACCCCAACAATACCGCCAAACCAATGCCACTGATAACACCGACCAATACCACGCTGACGAAAGTAAAAATCGCCAAATAGAAAGCTTGAGTATTACGTTTACGTAGCTGCCATAAGCTCCTAAATCCGAGCAAAGACCAGGCGGCATAAATCAGCACCACGCCCAGTGCGGCTATCGGAATATATTGCAGTGGGCGGGTTAAAAACAGCAGCACCATTGCAATCACCAATGCAGCAATAATGGACACTAACTGGCTCTTACCATTATTGGCATCATTCACGGCGGTGCGGGTGCTGGCCCCACTGATGGCAAAACCCTGCGACAAAGCAGAAACAATATTGGTGACACCGAGCGCGCGCAGTTCAACATCGGCATCCACTTCGTAACCATTTTTCGCCGCAAAACTGCGGGCCGTCAGCATCATACTGACAAAGCTGACCACAGCCAGGTTGAGTGCCGGGATCACCATGTCACGTAACAGGCCCGGCTGGAAATCTGGCCAATGCACCATCGGCAAACCGCCGTCAAATCCCCCCACCACTCCAACACCAAACTGCTGCATATCGGCAGCCCAAGAGACAAAGGTCGCCATGACAATCGCCAACAATGGCGCGGGCCAATTTGGCCGTAACCACTTGACGCCATACAGTACGACAAAAGTCAGTAATGAAATCGCAACAGTGGGTAAATGACTGTTAATCAAATTATGTGGCAGCGCCAACACTCGCTCAATCAATTGAGGTGGCCGGGTCATAAAACCAAATACTTTACCCAACTGGTCAACAATGATGGTGATCGCCACCCCATTGAGTAAGCCGGTCAGTATCGGCCGCGATAATAAATCTGCCAATGCCCCGAGCTTAAAGCGGCTGGCCACCAAACACCATGTCCCCATCATCAACGTCATCATGATGGTTAACTGCCAGTGAACTTCGCTGTTCCCCGCCGCCAACGGCGCAACCACCGCCGCGATCACCGCACAAGTGGCGGCATCAGGCCCCACAATCAATTGACGTGATGAACCAAAAAACGCATAGGCAATCATCGGCAAAATACAAGAATACAAACCGACGGCGGCGCTAACGCCGGTCAATTCCGCATAGGCGATAGCAATAGGCAATGCCACTGCGGCCACCGATAACCCAGCTCTCACATCTGGCTTGAGCCAGTCACGTTCATAAGCCATTAATTGGGTCAAACCCGGCATCCAATACCGGAGTGATTTTCTCTGCATACAGACTCCACTAAGCTTTAACCCAATATTTATTACTTATCATGCTGGGTTAACACCGAACTGGCAATATACAGACAAAATCTGTTACGTGTTTATCGTAAGTTTCTGCAAATTCCGCTGGCGGAGCGCGCATTCCGACAGATAATTAAGGATAATAGTGTTTTACCGCAGGTACCCTCACCTCACTGAATCCGGTATAGTCAGGCGGTGTACAAATGATGGATTGATTCATGAAGCAACTTTTAGATTTTCTCCCATTGGTCGTGTTTTTCGTTTTCTACAAGATGTATGACATTTTTGTCGCATCAGGGGCGTTGATTGTCGCCACATTGCTCGCGCTGGCGTTTACTTGGGTCAAATACCGCAAGGTCGAAAAAATGACACTGGTCACCGCCATTATGGTGTTGGTGTTCGGTACCTTAACGCTGGCATTCCACAGCGACTTGTTTATTAAGTGGAAAGTCACGGTGCTGTATGTGCTGTTCGCCGCCGCGTTATTAGTCAGCCAGTGGTTTATGAAAAAGCCATTGATTCAGCGCATGCTGGGTAAAGAACTGACGTTACCCGATTCGGTCTGGTCAACGTTGAATATGTCTTGGGCCGTGTTTTTCCTGGTCTGCGGTTTGCTGAACATCTATGTGGCTTTCTGGTTACCGCAAGACATTTGGGTCAATTTCAAAGTCTTTGGCTTAACCGCCCTGACGCTGGTATTCACACTGATTAGCGGCGTTTATATTTACCGACATATGCCGGAAGAACAGAAAAAGTCATAATTTAAAATAGTAGGCAGAGATGACCCAGGAACAAATATCACCTCGCGGTGAACGGTTATTACCTAGCGGTGAACAAATATTACCCAACGGTGAATTGGTCCTTCGCACCCTTGCGATGCCCGCCGATACCAATGCTAACGGGGATATTTTCGGTGGCTGGTTGATGTCCCAAATGGATATTGGTGGTGCTATTCAAGCGAAAGAGATAGCCCATGGGCGAGTGGTCACGGTACGTGTTGATGGCATGACCTTCCTCAAACCTGTTGCGGTGGGTGACGTGGTTTGCTGTTATGCCCGCTGCATCAAGACAGGCCGCAGCTCTATTACCATCAATATTGAAGTATGGGTAAAAAAGGTCTCTTCCGAACCTATTGGTCAGCGCTATAAAGCCACTGAAGCGGTATTCACCTATGTGGCCGTTGATGATATCGGCAAAGCTCGCGCCTTACCGGAAGAGAGCCGAAACTTTGAAGTGGGCGCAACGCAAATTGCCTCAGGGTTACCCTGTAACTGACTAGTCCTGCTATGCATTGACACTTTTCAACCTTTAAAACGCCTGATGAGTGACATCAGGCGTTTTATATTTCAGTGACAGCGCAACAAAGCAATATCAAGTGTGCAACACAATTCACTCTATTCTTTGCGTAATATTTTGATCCCAGATGACGGTAGGGCTACTGCCGGGCTTATTGATAACCAGGCTCTGTAGCAGACGGTTATGGCTGAAAATCAGCGACGATTTCTCATCGGCAATGAACGTAGTGAAATCCAACGTGCAGTTGTTGAATGTTGTCTGGATAAAATCCAGCTGCTTAGTCGCTCTGTTTTGTAGCGCAATATCACAATCGATAAATTGGCAGGCAGAGATGGATAAGTGGTTTGATGATAGTTTCAGTGGGTTCTTTTTCGTTGCAGCACTGAATTCACACCCGACAAAAGCTAACGCGGCAGAGCTGGAAAAACTGAGATTCTCCACATGCTCGAATCGAGTATCTCTGAAGGTAATCAACTGCGAAACATTGGCTTGAATCACGGTCTGGTCAATAGTTGAAAGTGAAAAATGGCATTGTGTGATCACATTTTTCCTTCCTGAACGTTGAGATACCTGACTAATACGCAATGTTCTATCAGCTGAACATCCCGTCATATGCAACCCGTCAGCATTAACCCATATCATACCGGAGCTGGCAATCGCCTCATCAGCCACCACCACCACATCTTCAAGTGTCAAATCAGTAATCTGGTAACGTGCGACAAACCACGGACAGACATGTTTACGCACATTAATACGTTTAGCACACCCGCCCCATGGTGCACCAGAGTTAGCAAATGTCATCAGCCCTGAGTTACCGGTATAGGTTAGGTCATGCTCATATTGCCCATGGGTAACAAAGGGGCCTTTCTCCCCACTTTGACCATTAGAATGACAATTTTCCACCAGGCAATAGGCTGATGCAGTGAAATCATTTAAATGGCGGGAATTCGCTGTATAACAGTCCACTACATGCCCGTACAAACAATAAATTTGCTGGGTCAGATACCCAGCACCGCCCCATGCAGTATTGGGTGGGTTTATCAACGAGCATTGCCGGGTAATATAATGTGTATTCCACCGTCTCATCACTACCGGCCAAAATGTCCCTATACCATGGATACCAAAAACATTCGTCTGTACAGCATACTCAAAAGCAATAGGATGGCTGCCAGTATGCTCATTATCTCCCGCACCGTGAAAGTGCATATTTTGGATAGTCACGTTTTGAGTTGGTAAGACTTTTCGCCAAGTAATAACTCGCCCAGGCTCCAACAACCAGCCATTGGCATAACTAATTTGAATATGAGTGGCATCAATAATACTGATAACCTGGACCAACTTTTGCAGTTCCCGCTCTGCATTTCCTCCACCAGGTTTTAAATCGACCTGAACACAGTACCAGGCACCGATATCAAAGGCATTAGCCTCCATTACTGGAAAAATATCGGACTGGTCCTGAATGGATGCATTCAACGTGACGACAATATCTTGACCAGACAACTCCCCTTGAAAAAACAGAACAGCAGCAAAGGGATCATCTCTTGGCGCATCTTCAATACCTTGAGTGAAAACATGGTGATTTTGAAAATCCAATAAGAGATTAGAGCGATGAAAGGTATGTCTTCGTTGAAAAAGTAAATCGCTGAATGCAGAAATCTGCTGAATGGTTGGATCGTTAACTAACGCCGCCAAAGCATCGTCGGCGGGGCGCGTTTGATCCATGATACCAAAGGTTCTGAAATCCCCTTTGCCTTGATGTTGCTGTATCCAACGGCCTGTCGAGGTGAGGGCTGATCCTATTACAGTTCCACCGTTAATCGCCGCTTCACTGTTGCTATCCCATAAAAACCACGCGCCACCACCATCACCAGGATGGAAATAACCACTGACACAAACCATTTCATTTTCATTAGGTTGTGAATGTATCAACTCATGAACCGTATCAATATTTTTCATTTTCACTCCTGATTTAAAAGGAATGCAGTTCAAGTGTAGGGCACGGTTGCAAATAGCAGCTAAAGGTAAATTTTTTCTCCGGTTAAAAGCCTTAGAATAATGGGTCGTGCTATAAAGCGACCCTTTTTATTGCAGCGTGGACATTCTCGAACGGCAAAATCACTACCTTAGTCCATTTCCGTCGTGCCGCCAATTTTGAACACCACGGTGGTGACATAATCCTTGGCCGCAACCGCTTCAAAACGCCACTTGCGCATTACCTGTTTCACTTCACGCTCAAAGGTATTACGCGGTGTCGCTTCCAGAATTCGCACGTTGGTGACTCGACCATTTTCGTCGATGTCATATTGCACTTTCACCTGCCCTTCAACCCCCAACGCCAAGGCTCTGGCGGGATAAGTCGGTTTCGCCTTACTCAGCGCTTTGGGCCCAGCCGATGTTGACACACCCGGCACCGAGGCTTTTGGGGCTGATTTAACCGGTGCATTGGTAGAAACCAATGCAGGTTCATCTGATTTAAACGGCTTGTCATCCGGTGGTGCAACTGTCTTTTTAACATCCGGTTTCTTCACTTCCGGCTTTTTGACTTCTTTTTTCACCGGTTTCGGTTTCGGCTTTACCGGTTCAGGGATAGGTACAGGCACCGGTTCTGGCAGCACTTCAGGTTCTGGTGGTGCTTCTTCGATGGGCTCAGGTTCAGGTTCAACCTGTGGCTCTGCTGCCGCTGGCTGTGGTGCCGCGAAGGTATCTATATTAACCATCGTGACCGCGATCGGCGCATCCTCTATCTCTGGCTGTATTCTCATTTGCTCTACAGAGACATACAGCAATGCCGCAATGACGCTGCCATGAATGCCTACTGAAAATGCGAGTGGCCACGTAAGCCGTCGACCCAAGAAAAATTTATTTAGCTGCATAATAATTCAGTGTCCTCTAATGCAGCTAAGTTTAAATGCAAATAGCAATCATATTCAATACGCAGTTGCAAACTATCTGAGCGATAGGTCTTAAATGATGCTTTAAACGGCAATATCAACCCAATAACACTTTCTATTTACGCCTGGTTATCATTTTATTTCATTATGAATGACCGGTGTATTCGCCGGCAAATTGCAGATATCCCTCTTCTCACCGATGATTGAATTTATGGGAGGAACATGATGTTATGGAACACCGAACACAAATCAAATCGCCATATTTCTGTATGACGAATAGGTGAAACATGCTGTATGTAATCTTTGCGACCGATGTTCCTGATTCACTTGAGAAGCGCTTGTCCGTGCGCCCTGCCCATCTGGCCCGCTTACAAGCATTACACGATCAAGGCCGTTTATTGACCGCAGGGCCTAATCCCACCATCGACAGTGCTGACCCAGGTGCGACCGGATTTACCGGCTCGACCGTGATAGCTGAGTTTGCTTCGCAGCAAGAAGCTGAAGCCTGGGCAGAGCAAGACCCTTATGTTGCTGCTGGGGTATATCACTCCGTTATTGTAAAACCTTACAAACGCGTATTTTGAGTCACCGCGATTATGTCTGAGCATAGAAGAAACGTTTTCTATCAACGTTATTTGACTAACTGATTGGGTAAATACACAGATTCCGATGAAATCATACGCCTGCCGCCAGGCGTATTGGCTTTAATATCTCCACGACCGACTAGGCTTTGTAGTGCTTCAGCCAATGCTCTTCACAGGCTTCCACCGCTTTATCCAGCATATGCGCAGGTGATTTTAATATCATATGGTCTTTTCTTACCCAGACAGGATAAGTATGTTTGCCAGCAGCAATGACTTGTTCAGAATAAATAGCCGCGTGATAGATAGGCTCAGATTCTTCACAATAGATTTCATATTTATAAAGCGCCGTGCTGATTTTTAAATCCCCGAAGAATACTGTTTTAGCTAATTTATATTGAGACATTAACCATCGCCTTTGCTGGAATAGGGATTATATCATCCGCTCAACCGCATCATATAACTGTGATATTCACAGCAAAAGCCCATCTAAGTGGATGTCCTGGCGGCAAAATTTGAATTCTCTCATGCGCCACAACCGCGCCCGCTGAATATCATCACCGAATATTAAAATGGTCGTACTGGAGAGGAAGATGGCTCACCTCTTCCAGCGGGCAAGAATTGAATAAGTAACCTTGCATGGCATCAACGCCTATGTCAGCCAGTTGGCAATATTGCAAATGCGTTTCGACACCCTCAATAACCACATTCTGACAATGCTCACGCAGACGCGTCACCAGGTTATCAAAGGTGACACTGCCCGCCCACTGCCAGTAAAAATGTTTATCAATCTTTACACACTCAAAGAAGCCACTGGCTGCTGCCGCCAGGTGAGCATTACCGCTACCAAAGTCGTCCAACCATAGGGAATATCGTTTAGCCAGCTTACTTAATAATGCATTCTCAGCCCCCTCCCCGAGGTTGGGGAAACTCTCCATTATTTCCAGTCTGATAAAAGGCATTGAGTCCAACAGTGATATGACATTATCATCATTCAATACTGCATTTGTCATATCAAAATCTATATTTATTGAGAGTATTATTTGGTGTTCAATAAACCACTTCTGCTGATTTTTCACTTCACATAATTGGGTGTGCAACAACTTAGCCTTGGTCTGAGCATTAAGTTGATGTAAGAAGCGCTCAGTATAAATAGGCGATTTAAAAGAGGTTGTCGTAAACCGACTCAATAACTCTACTGCAAGCAACTGGCCGTCATGCTTGTAAACAGGCTCACAGATAAAAGTGCAATCAACTGCAATGTTTAGTCTGCTATCCACAGTAAAATCCTTTTATTTGATTAGAACAGCAGTATTGATCAATTGATAAAATTGATCAATTTTTTATTATTGATCACTAAAAACGATAAATGATATTGACATAGAAAAGCAGAACTCCAAACAACCCATTGATAGATAAGAAAGTATTAGACAAACATGATGATTATCATGTTTATTATTCAATAATCATTTATTTCGCCAGGGAATGGTCGCTCCGAACAACCCTACAGTAACACCCCTGAAACTGAACGATTAGAACGAAGCGACCTAATATATAGGGTAGCGCGATCTCATTCTGATGTGAAATAAACTGCCAAAGGACTATTCTGCCCCGTTTATTATTAATATGAACATCAGAATCATCGCATTTTGATAATTTAGGATAGGCGTGATTTTTCTGCGAAAAAATGCGCACTTTAAAGTGGAAAATATTATTTAAAATTTCCAATCAACATCACGACGTTGACAATGTTAAGTCTACCCAGCGAGCGGAAGAATGTATTGTGCAAGATGTTTTCAGGTGAGAAATTAATAATGGGCATGTCCTTGCTGGGTTAAAAACAAAAACAGCCTCATAAAGAGACTGTTTTTACAACCCTCACCGTGAATCACCACTCATAAGCTACAGTGAACAATAGCGACCTACGATGCTGATGCTCGTGAAGTTGCCGGACACAATAGATATGGCGATAGCGCCGTGATTGACCTTCAAGCCAGCGATTTTTTCGACGCTGATTTTGCCGCAACATACGCCAACGGCCGACCTCATTCTTACTCCGTCTCATCAAGCTATTCTTCCAACGCTGAGAACTGGGCTATTATAAACTTTTCATCAGTTGAGCCAAGTCGCCACAAGAAAAAACGCATGTTTAGTCTTAAATCATCTAACCTTCAGTAAGGTAAAAACAAAAAATGCCCACTATATAGAGATATTGACTCAGGCATTCGTCTTGCAAGTCCTTTAGCTTAAAAGACTTTATCCGCTAATATATCCGATTAAAGGTTTCGCCTTTGCCATACTGTGCGTACACTCTTTAGTGACCGTTTGTGAACAGGATTTCCGCCCTTATGACAACATTTTATACCGTAATCAGTTGGCTCTCAGTTTTTGG
>NZ_JBLWEX010000096.1:0-10353 GCF_048323875.1 Yersinia sp. LJYL362 | reverse complement strand
TGGTGTTCTGCCAATACCCTGAAGGTGTGCGCTTTGGCGATGAAGAAGACGAAGTGGCTCGCTTGGTGATTGGTATTGCTGCCCGTAACAATGAGCACATTCATGTCATTACCAGCCTGACCAACGCGCTGGACGATGACTCTGTCATTGAGCGCTTAAGCAAAACGACCAGCGTAGAAGAAGTGTTGGATTTGCTCGGCGGTAAAAAGTAACCGCAACTCAATGAAGTATGACGAGCATAGGGCCGTTGGGAGAAAACGGCCCTATACAGCAAAAGGTAAAAAACATGAAAGCATTACATTTTGGCGCAGGTAATATTGGCCGGGGCTTCATTGGTAAACTGCTGGCTGATGCCGGAGCACAGCTTACTTTCGCCGATGTTAATCAGCCGCTATTGGATGAGCTGAATAAGCGTAAGAGTTATCAGGTTAATGTGGTGGGTGAGCAAGCACGAGTCGAAGAAGTGAAGAATGTTAGCGCCGTGAACAGTGGTAGCCCGGAAGTGGTGGAACTGATTGCACAAGCGGATATTGTCACCACCGCGGTTGGCCCACAAATTCTGGCCCGCATCGCAGGCACAGTGGCACAAGGTTTGGTTGCCCGCCATCAACAAGGTAATACCCGCCCACTGAATATTATTGCTTGTGAGAATATGGTGCGTGGCACCAGCCAGTTGAAACAGCATGTTTTTGCTGCCTTGCCAGAAAGTGAGCAGGCATGGGTTGAGCAACATGTTGGATTTGTTGATTCTGCGGTAGACCGCATTGTGCCACCATCAGAAGCAGGCAGTACTGATATTCTGACTGTGACAGTAGAAACATTCAGCGAGTGGATTGTTGATGGCACCCAGTTTAAAGGGCTGCCACCGCAAATCGCGGGTATGGAATTGACTGACAATCTGATGGCTTTTGTGGAGCGTAAACTCTTCACTTTGAACACCGGGCACGCTATTACCGCTTATTTGGGCCAGCTTGCCGGTCACCAAACCA
The DNA here is from genome assembly GCF_048323875.1 of Yersinia sp. LJYL362. Classification (NCBI taxonomy): domain Bacteria; kingdom Pseudomonadati; phylum Pseudomonadota; class Gammaproteobacteria; order Enterobacterales; family Yersiniaceae; genus Yersinia; species Yersinia sp. LJYL362. The sequence continues at coordinate 9,364 of NZ_JBLWEX010000096.1, read as the reverse complement.
TTCGTGATGCCATCCTTGATCCCGCGGTACGCCAGACAGTGAAAGGTGCGATGGAAGAGAGTGGTGCGGTGCTGATTAAGCGCTATGCGTTTGATCCACAGAAACACGCCGCTTATATCGAAAAAATTCTCTCCCGCTTTGAAAACCCTTATCTGCACGATGATGTTGAGCGTGTTGGCCGTCAGCCACTGCGTAAACTGAGTGCCGGTGACCGTTTGATCAAACCGCTGTTGGGGACTTTGGAATATCAGTTGCCACATAATAACCTGGTGACCGGCATTGCGGCTGCAATGAGCTACCGCAGTGAGCAAGACCCGCAAGCACAAGAACTGGTTGAATTACTGACTAAGTTAGGGCCGAAAGCCACGCTTGCTCAAATTTCCGGACTACCAGCTGATAGCGAGGTTGTGGAACAGGCGGTGAGTGTGTATAACGCCATGCAGGACAAGCTGGCATAACTACCAAGCTAGTTGTTGGGGATAAATATCGTGTCGGATTACGCGGTATTTATCCTTTGTTAGCCCGATAATCTGAAACCACCCCAGTGACAAACGATGATTGAAAAAACACAGGCATTTGAGAATCGGGTACTGGAACATCTGAACGCGGGGAAGACCGTTCGGAGTTTCTTGATGGCTGCTGTCGAATTATTGGCAGAAGCGTTAAACATTCTCGTGGTGCAGGTTTTTCGTAAAGATGACTATGCGGTGAAATATGCCGTAGAGCCATTACTGGTCGGGGATGGGCCGTTAGGTGAGTTATCCGTACGATTGAAGTTGGTTTATGCTTTGGGCGTTATCACCCGGCATGAATATGAAGATGCTGAGCTATTAATGGCGCTGCGTGAAGAGCTAAACCATGATGGCACCGAGTATCGCTTTACCGATGACGAAATCCTCGGGCCATTTGGTGAATTGCATTGTGTTGCTGAGCTGCCACCAGTACCAACATTCTTACGCCCAGATGAAGCCGATGCTTCGCTGATTGCCATGCAACGCCAGCGTTATCAGCAGATGGTGCGTTCCACTATGGTGCTATCGATTACTGAATTACTCTCCCGCATCAGTCAAAAACAAGTTTCAAAACTCTCGCCGCTTGGCCATGTTTAATGATTAAAGACACTGAGCCATTCTTCGATCAACAGCCATAATGCTGTTATTGCCATCAAGCCACCCATCACGCCATTAAATAACCGTAGCTTCCAATTGACGCGCAGCGCATGGCGCAATTGATCCCCCATAACTGCCCAAACAGCGACGCAGGGCAGATTTAACAATGCAAAGCCGGTCATAATCAGCAGGGTATGGTTGAGCGACGCTCCTTCGCGAGGGGTGAATAAGATGGCGACATTCATTGCCATCAACCAGGCTTTTGGATTTATGGCCTGAAATAATGCCCCTTGAATAAAGCCCATAGGTTGCTCACTATCCCTGGCATTGGGGGTGCCGGAATTAAAAATCTTCCACGAGAGCCACAGTAAATAGCCACCGCCTAATGTCACCAAAGGCAGACGGACAACTCCCACCCAACTGAGGATAAATGCCAATAGCGTGGTCATTAATGCGCATTGCAGTGCACAACCAAAGGTAATCCCCAACATCATCGGGAAAGTTCGGCGTAAGCCAAAATTAACACCAGAAGCGGCTAACAACAGGTTATTCGGGCCTGGAGTTATTGACATCACGGTGACGTAACTGATGAAAGCACTGTCCAACATGGGGGGAGATCCTATTAATGTTATCAAGAGATTCAGCATAAAGATCAATCCGTGATGGCGTCAGAAGCAGAAGTTATCTATTGTTATGGGTACAGTTTGCATGACACTAAACTGTACCCATTGATCCTGTGGAGAACTGTCACCATGTCCCTTGTTATGAACGAAATTCGCTACTTACAAGTGGCTGACAATCTGGCGCAAGCCATTAAGAATGGCAGTCTCCTGGCCGGTAGCCGATTACCCTCGGTGCGGGGCTACGCGCAGAGCCATCAGGTCAGTATCAATACGGTAGTGGCTGCGTATCGCACGTTGGAAGACCGCGGCCTGATTGAAGCACGCCCGCAGTCGGGTTTTTATGTCTGTAGCCCGTCAACCGCAGTGGTGCCAACGGCCACGGTCGGGAAACCGGTGGACGAAGTGCTGGATTTGATTGATACCGTCTTTGCCGCCCAGCAAAATCCGCGCTTTACCAATATCTCACTGGCCTGCCCGCAGACAGGTGATTTCTATCCCAGCGCCAAGTTGGGCCGTATCATGGCTTCCTTATTACGCCGCGAGCCGCAATTAATCAGTCAATATTCTTTGCCACCCGGCAGCCAGCGCCTACGACAGCAAATCGCTCGCCGTGCCATGACCTTGGGAATGTTGGCTGATCCGGCTGATATCACCATTACGCATGGGTGCATGGAGGCGCTGCAATTGGCGCTACGGGTGACCACCAAACCAGGGGATTGTGTCGGGCTGGAATCACCGACCTATTTCTATCTGATGCCATTGCTGGCAAGCCTCGGGTTGAAGGCAGTGGAGATTCCAACCGATCCGCAACAAGGTATCTCATTGGATGTACTGGAGTTGTTGCTTGAAGAAGGGCGACTGAATGCACTGATTGCTATGCCGACGGTGCAGAATCCTTTGGGTTATACCATGCCACTCGCCGCCAAAAAACGGTTGGCACAGCTGATGAACGATCACCAAGTGCCATTAATTGAAGATGGTTTGTATGCTGAAATTCAATTTGGTTCGACGTTATCTCCGGCTGTTAAAGCCTTTGATCGTGATGGCTGGGTGCTGTTTTGCTCCAGTTTTACCAAAACATTGGCACCGGATTTCCGTATCGGCTGGATTGATGGCGGGCGCTTCGCCGAAGCATTGCATAAACTAAAAGCGGTATCGTCGATGGCGGAGCCGATGCTATTGTCGGAGACTTTGGCACTGTTCCTTGAGTCTGGCGGCTATGATCACCATCTGCGTAGCTTGCGCCGCCGTTATGCGCAGCAAGTGCAGCAAGCCCAACAACTGATAACCCGCAACTTCCCGCGCGGAACCACAGTGACACAACCGGCTGGCGGATTTGTTTTTTGGGTCGAATTCCCTGATAGCGTCGATACCGTGGCGCTGTTCCATCAATTGCTGCAAGAGCAGATTTGCCTGACGCCGGGGACACTTTATTCACCCAGTGGCCGCTATCGTCATGCATTTCGCCTATCCTGCTGTTATCCATTTAATAGCCGTTATACCGGGGCATTGGAGCGATTGGGGGCGGTTGCATGTGAAATGAGTGGCTTACCGGCCGGAATGCAGTGGCGGCCAGTTCAGGAGGCTGCTGCCGAAAGAGATGCATCCTGATACACTACCCATCTTGATGCACAATCAGTGCTATTCTATCTCCAACTTTAGCGAAATATCGTGCCCATTAGCGGCATGTACGGGCCAATACTATGAAAGAACATGCAGAAATCAAACGTCTAAGCGATATGCTGGATGCGCTGAATCACAAAGATCCAACTGTTATTCAGCAGGGTAATGTGGATTTAATCGCACAGCATATGAAAGAAAAAGAGAAACTTGCGGCTGAAATCCAGCGCTTGAAAGAAGTTAGGGTTAAAAACCTGAGTGCTGAAGCCCAGAAGCTGGCTAAACTGCCCTTCAGCCGTGCCATCACCAAAAAAGAACAGGCTGATATGGGCACCTTGAAGAAAGCAGTGCGCGGTATTGTGGTGGTGCATCCAATGACCGCATTAGGCCGCGAGATGGGCCTGAAAGAAGTGACTGGTTACGCCAAAAAAGCGTTCTGATTGCGACTTTCGAAAGAACCGGGTGGGTGGCATGGCCGCCGCCCGGTTTGTTTTCTATAAATATTATCAATCAAACAGTTCTGAGTGTGTCCCTGCTCGGACAAAAACAATCTCACCTATTTTACTGCTGCCACTTAATTTGTAGATGAGTAAAAAATCTCCACCAATATGGCATTCACGGAAATTTTCCCAGTCACCTTTAAGCGGATGATCCAACCATTCGGCACCTAGCGGTGTGTCATTTGCAATAAGCAGTAGCATGGCATGTTTGAGTCGATGCATGTCATAACGACCACTGCGGGACAGCTTTTCCCAGTCTTTAAGAAAGCCTTTGGTATAATCTGCCGTCCTTGGCACTGTCGTTCGTTTACTTACTGTTGTCTTTTTCAAGTTCAATAAATAACTCATCAGAAGTCGTAAAACGTGCGCTATGAGCTTGAACGATCTCTTCTGCTTCCTGCATCGCCGCACGTGTTTGGGGATTAGGTATTTTCAATTCAAATGGAATTGCTTGATCAGCGACGACGCGATTTAAAAACAAACGCACAGCATCGGAAACCGAAAGACCCATTGCATTGAGTGCTGCCGTTGCCTGTTTTTTGACGTCATCATCAATACGGACATGCAACATTGTGGTGTGTGTAGCCATTTTAACCTCCTCATCAATAAACAGAGTTTGTATCTCAATTGAGATACAGTCAAGTTTGTTGATAAAATCGGCATGTTTGTTATGCAATAACCCTGTCGTTAATTCTTCCCTAGTAACCGCCGATTAAAGTCTTCTATCTTTCCCTGCGAAATACGGGCCAGCATAGTTTTGCTCCAACTGGCGGATAATCCAGATACTGACAACAAGTGGTGATACTGTTCTTCGTCAAACGGCATATGCCAGGCAATAGCAATGGCCTCCGATACACTGATATCACTGGTGCGCGCTAATAGCTCTAGTGGATGACCGTCGCTGACTTTGCCGGGTGAAATCACCCGATACAACCAGCCGCAGTAGCCGGTTTGCTGCATCAACACCGACATATCTTCGATAGCAAAATGGAAGTTGAGTTTGTAGCAAGGTGAGCGCGGTTGTGTCACCTGAATGAGTGTTTCACCCCAGCGGTAAATATCCCCCATATAGACATTTTGTTCAGTCATGCCGAGGGTCGATATGTTCTCGCCGTAAGCTGGAGCGGAAAAAAACTCAGCCTGTTCAGGAAATTGTTGTCTCCAGTGAGCGTAATGCTCGCGTGGGTAGTGGCATAACGCCCGATCTGGGCCGCCGTGAAAGCGAGTTTCGGCTTGTTCATCCCCTTCCAGACCCAGAGAGGTGAGCATAATGCTGCCCTGCACCTGACGTTTGCCAATGGCACTTGGGGAACTGCCGCTGTAAGGCTCGATTTTACCGATATAAACCTGTGGATATTTCATCTGCTCTCCTTGTCTGCGTTCAGAAGGGAGATTCAGAATACCCTGCCTGACGGCAGGGCTCCATGGTTTAACGCAGAATCAGAAGGTTTCCCAGTTATCCTGCTGTTGGCTACGGTTCGTCTCTGGCGCTGGGCGTGGTGGGGTTGCCCGTGGAGTGGTAGTTTCGCTTTGAACAGATTCAGCTTCTGCTTCGGACAGGCGGAACACGGCAACAGCTTGTGCCAGTAAGATAGCTTGTTCTGCCAGTGAATCAGCGGCAGCGGCAGACTCTTCCACCAATGCGGCGTTCTGTTGAGTGGTGCTGTCCATTTCCGAGATAGCCTGACTGACTTGGGTGATACCCCGGCTTTGTTCATCTGAGGCAGAGGCAATTTCCGCCATGATATCGCGCACATGGGTCACTGAGCGGACAATATCTTCCATAGTTTGACCCGCATTTTGTACCAACGATGTACCGGCATTGACTTGAGACACCGACTCTCCAATCAACCCTTCAATTTCTTTTGCTGCCTGTGCACTGCGTTGTGCCAAATTACGTACTTCGCTCGCGACCACAGCAAAACCACGGCCTTGCTCACCGGCGCGCGCTGCTTCAACTGCGGCATTCAGCGCCAGAATATTAGTCTGGAAAGCAATACTGTTAATCACCGAGGTGATTTCAGAAATGCGTTTAGAACTGCCAGAAATATCGTTCATGGTGCGCACCACATCGTTAACCAGCTTGCCGCCTTGTTGCGCGGTTTGTGATGCTTCCGTCGCTAGCTGATTAGCATGGTGGGCATTATCAGCATTCTGCTTAACCGTGGCATTCAATTGCTCCATACTGGCGGCAGTTTCTTCTACCGCAGCTGCTTGTTGCTCTGTTCGGGATGATAAATCAGTATTGCCGGCGGCAATCTCGCCGGAGGCATGAGACACCTGGCTGACGCCAATGCGAATTTCGTCAATCATGGCACGCAGGTTTTCATTCATTCGGGCGACGGCATTCATCAGCAGGCCCAGTTCATCAGTACGATTGGAGGTGGTTGCTGCGGTTAAATCACCGGTGGCAATGCGCTCGGCCATCGCCAATGTGGTGCGCAGTGGCACAGTAATCTGGCGAGTCATGCGCCATGAAATCAGTAAACCCAATATCAGGGCCGCAATAGCTGCTATAGCTAGCTGCAATTGCGCATTATTGATTTCATCATGAGTGCCTTGCAGTTCTTGAGTGAACAAATGCGTTGCCAACTTATTTAATTCATTGGCATTTTCTTCCATCACTTTACCCACTTCCAGCTCTTGCTGATATGCCGGCAAATAGGCTAATACGTTGTCTTTATAGGCACTGAGACTGGAAATGACTGGAGCTAATAGTTTTTGCTGATCGGCTGATAGCACCGGCATAAAAGCATTCGCCGCGCTGTTGGCAATATTGATTGAGGTAATCAATGAAGACTCTGCATCCTGGTTGCGATCCAGTAATAAACCTCGCGCGTTATAGCGCACGGTCATTAACTTTTGGTTCATTTCCGCCAGCAGAATCTGGGTGTTGGTATCTGCACCCTCATTAAGCAAACTTTGCTGTAACTCATTGAGGTTCTTCTGAGTTTCAGAGATGTTCCAACTTTTGCGTACATCGTCCTTATGAGCCACCGCATTAACAAAATTGCTTTGTTGTTGCAGATATTCGTCTACCACATCGGCAATGCTACTGATTGTCTTGCGGTTGTTTTCCGACCAGCTAAGGTTGTCGCTTTGGGTTAATAGATTTTTTATATTATTGATATGTTGAGAGTTTTCTTTAATGTATTTCAGGTCATAGGTACGTTCATATAGCGCACGGTTATATTTCGCCTGATTAGCCTCATCATTAATTTTGTAGCTCAAATCGACTTTATAAGCATGTTCTTCAATGACGGAGAAATGATATGCGGTGGTACCAGCGATGATGCCAACCAATAACAACATCAGGAAAAAGCTTAACCCCAGCTTTTTACCGACTTTCACGTTTTCAAAGTTACCAAAAACTTTGCTAAATGCTGCCATGTTCTTCTCCGTTATGCGGTGTTTTTGCTGCAAATCAATCAGCGTAGGTGAGTTTGGGGAGGTCTAATTATTAGAGGATTTCGGGGAACTGGCAGTATGTGGGGCAGCCTTGGCAAGAGTGCTTTTCCCAAACGCAATGACTTCTACATTCATAGATTTCTTCCATGAATACCAGTGACCTTCTTGTACATTCTATCGGCAGGAATTGACTAAACTTTAACAATAAAAATGCCAGCAAGAGGGCCTTGCTGGCATATATCTTTCGAACTTGAAGCTATGGGGTATAGCTGCTCTCGTTACTTAGCTTGAGCGAAACGCGCGGCTGCTTCGTCCCAGTTAACCACGTTCCAGAATGCTTTGATGTAGTCTGGGCGGCGGTTTTGGAATTTCAGGTAGTAAGCGTGTTCCCACACATCCAGGCCCACAATTGGGAAACCTGATGCGCCAGAAACAGCTTCACCCATCAGCGGGCTGTCTTGGTTAGCAGTCGAAACAACAGCCAGTTTGCCGTCGTCTTTCAGTACCAGCCAGGCCCAGCCTGAACCGAAACGCGTTGCCGCAGCTTGTTCAAATTTTTCTTTGAAGCTGTCAACACTGCCGAAGTCGCGTTCGATAGCGGCTTTCAGGTCACCGGTCAGAGTGGTGCCCAGTTTCAGGCCTTTCCAGAACAGGCTGTGGTTAGCGTGACCGCCGGCGTTATTACGCATAAAGGTGCGTTTTTCAGCGGGAACTTTGTCCAGATCTTTGATCAGATCTTCAACACTGAATTTAGCCAGCTCAGGGAAGCTCTCCAACACCGTGTTTGCATTGTTAACATAGGTTTGGTGGTGTTTGGTGTGATGGATTTCCATCGTCTGCTTATCGAAGTGTGGTTCCAGGGCGTCATAAGCATAAGGCAGGGATGGCAGTGAGTAACTCATAATCATCGTCTCCGTAGGTGTAGGGCGGCACAAAAAAAGTAAGCACCGCGTAAGCATTCGGATCATTATAGTTAATTAAATGATATTGAAAATGATTATCAATGCCGTACTAATTGTATGGTCTTTCTATTCCTTAATCCGATTTGGGTGGGTATACACTGTTGCCCGGCCGGGTTTACTGAAACCAACCAAGGTGAGATTACAACGCTCGGCGACTTCAACTGCTAAGGTTGTTGCAGCTGAAACAGCAAATAAAATCTCGGCTCCACACATAGCCGTTTTCTGCACCATCTCATAACTGGCACGGCTGGAAACCAGCACCGCGCCTTGCTGCCACGGCTGTTTAGCTCGAATCCCAAGTAGTTTATCCAGTGCCACATGACGACCCACATCTTCACAGCCACCTAATAATTCGCCTTGAGGATTAATCCAGGCGGCAGCATGGGTACAACCGGTCAGTTGACCCACCGTTTGCACTTGTTTGAGCTGTGTGAGTGCGTGGTCTAAGTGGTTAAGGTCAAAGGTTTGTGTGAATGGCAGGGGGGCGATTGGGCGGAAAATATCGTCCAGTTGTTCGATACCACAAACTCCACACCCCGTGCGGCCAGCCATCGCTCGGCGGCGTTCTTTTAAACCGGCAAAACGGCGGCTGGAGAGTTCAATGTTAACTTCTATGCCATTACAGCCGGGTGTGACATCAATGGCATAGATTTCTTGTGGCGCGGTAATAATGCCTTCTGACAACGAAAACCCCAGCGCGAAAGCCTCTAAATCCTTAGGGGTCGCCATCATCACCACATGAGAAATGCCGTTGTATACCAGAGCTACCGGCACTTCTTCTGCCAGCCAATCCAATTGCGGTTCTGCCATTTGATGGCGCTGTAGCACGTTAAGTTGCCTGGCACCGCAAATTTCGGTGGAGAGGTCAATATCTGAAGGTTTGATCTGGCTCACTATGCGGCCCTGAAAGTTATAACCCATAATCACAATGTGGTAACATTCACATTAAGAATGGTATGGGTATAATTTCATTTATATAGAAATGTATCCCACACCGATAAAGGTGATATTGCGTCAGCGATTTTAGCGCTTCTGGTTTTGTTGAGGGAAGCGCGAACTGAATTTTAAATTCATCCAATGTGACAATGAATGAAGGAGAGACCCATGCAGGTCAGCAGAAGGCAGTTCTTTAAGATCTGCGC
>NZ_JBLWEX010000095.1:0-10306 GCF_048323875.1 Yersinia sp. LJYL362 | reverse complement strand
CCGGTACCACTGGCTTCATGGCACATATTTGAGCAATCTGGAAAATTATTTGTTCCCAACATACGGCCGAAAAGCTGATAAAGGTAGGAGGCTTCATTACTGGCTCGGCCTGAAGTATATAGCTCCAACTGATTTGGGTTATCCAACCCATTAATATGCTTGGCAATTAACTCAAGAGCACTTTCCCAACTGATGGGTTGATAGCGATCAGTCTCGGGGTTATAGCGCATGGGATGGGTGATTCGCCCTTGATATTCAAGAAAGTAATCACTCTGTTGGCGCAGAGTCGTCAGGCTGTGTTCCGCAAAAAACTCCGGCTCCACCGCCTTGCGGGTAGCTTCCCAACTGACCGCTTTGGCCCCATTCTCACAAAAACTGAAAGTGCTGTGGTTGTCATCTCCCCAGGCGCAGCCTGGGCAGTCAAAGCCTTTGACTTGGTTGACGCGCAACAAGTTACGAATATTCTTCAATGCTTGCTTGCTGTCCAACACAAAGCGCGTGGTGGCTTCAAGAGAACCCCAGCCACCAGCAGCGCCGGTATAGGGTTTTATGGCTGATTTAAATTTCATAATAATACGCCGCAGGTTTTTTTTGTTTCAAACAGGTAACAAAATGATTAACTGTTTGAGTCTGTTTTGTCACAAGTCTAGTGGGGCGGGGCACTAGCGTCTAATCGAATACCGCAATCGCGGCATAGAGCGGGCTTATCACTCGAATGTTGCGGAGCAAATCCGTTGATGTACCTCTGCTCTGGTGAGTTAATGGCTGTATCTTATATTTATGAAATGATGTTATTTAATAATTATATTAATAAATGGTTTTACAATTAACAGAAATATAATTTTACATGCTTGGTATTAATTTTTATCTGGTTTAAATAATGGCAAAATGACTTAACTGCGCTATTATTTAATAGCAGGCAGCTTAGTGTGTTTAATATAAGTGCTAATATAAATAATCAAAAATAACTATTAACTTCAAATGATAACCATTAAATAAAAACAATAATATTAGTCATATTTAGCACCACTGCTGAGATATATAAAGGGCGCTCTTCCCCTGCTTTTACGGGTCTGCATGCATAATCATCCAGATGAGGATAATACAATGACACAAATACAATTGGCTATTGATAATAACCTGGCTAGTGCTGAAACCACAATACAACTTAATGAGTTACCTAAAGTTGTTCTGGACTTTATCACCGGGGAGCAAACCGGTGTTGCGCGTTCCGGCGGGATTTTTACTAAGGAGGATTTAATTAACCTTAAACTTTATGTCAGAAAGGGGCTTTCATTACCAACCCGGCAGGATGAGGTGGAGGCTTACCTTGGATATAAAAAAATAGATGTCGCTGGTCTTGAGCCGAAAGATATTAAGTTATTATTTGATGGAATTCATAATCATGCCTTAAATTGGAATGATGTGGAACAGGCTGTATTACAGCAAAGTCTGGATCTGGATATAGCAGCAAAAAACATCATCAGTACCGGTAATGAGATTATTAATCTGATAAATCAAATGCCAATAGCCGTGCGTGTCAAAACTATGTTGGGTGACATTACAGACCAGCAGTTGAAGAATATCACTTATGAATCTGCTGATCATGAAGTAGCCTTAGCATTAAAAGATATTCTTGATGAAATGGAAGTGGATATCAACCGGCATCAAGCAACAACTGCGAATGTCAGGAAAAAAGTATCCGATTATAGAATCACCTTGACCGGCGGTGAGTTATCTTCGGGAGATAAAGTGAATGGACTGGAACCTCAGGTCAAAACAAAATACGACCTGATGGAAAAAAACAACATGAGGAAATCAATAAAGGAATTAGACGAAAAAATAAAAGAGAAAAGAGATAGAATTGAGCAACTAAAGAAAGATTACGATAAGTTTGTCGGGTTGTCTTTTACTGGGGCCATAGGCGGCATAATAGCGATTGCTATTACTGGTGGGATCTTTGGTGCTAAAGCAGAAAACGCCAGAAAAGAAAAAAACGCATTAATCTCTGAGGTTGCTGAATTAGAAAAAAAAGTTAGCTCCCAAAGGGCATTACAAACTGCGTTAGAGGCACTTTCTCTGTCATTTAGTGATATTGGCATTCGAATGGTTGATGCCGAATCGGCGCTTAATCATTTGGATTTTATGTGGTTATCTGTTCTCAACCAAATTACTGAATCTCAGACACAATTTGCGATGATTAACAATGCGTTGCGCCTGACTAGTTTTGTTAATAAATTCCAGCAGGTTATAACTCCATGGAAAAGTGTCGGAGATTCTGCCCGCCAGTTGGTGGATATATTTGATGAGGCAATAAAAGAATACAAAAAAGTGTATAACTAATCCATTTTACCGTATTTAATTATTTATTATGAGGATTATCACTATGGCCGAAATAAGCACATTTCCACACAGTGGTCTGAGTTACCCAGACATTAATATTAAAATTTTTAGCCAAGGCGTTAAAAATATATCTCATCTCGCTCAGTTCAAAACGACAGGCGTTGAAGTCCTACAGGAAAAGGCACTACGAGTCAGTTTATATGCACAAAGGTTGGATGTTATTGTGCGAGAGTCACTATCAAGTTTACAGGTTAAATTGGAAAATACTCTGGCTCTCACCTATTTTACCACTCTGGAAGAAATTGATGAGGCACTGATCAGTCAAGATATCGATGAAGAAAGTAAATCTGAAATGCGTAAAGAGCGTATTAATATTATTAAAAATCTGGCTAATGACATTGCTCAACTAAAGCAGTTGTTTATCGAAAAAACTGAGTTATTAGATAAGTCTTCCTCTGATCTGCATAATGTGGTGATTATTGAAGGAACCGACCAAGTCTTGCAAGCAGAACAATCACGTCAAAAACAACTGACAGCAGATATCGCTACCAAAGAATTGGAAAGAAAAGAGATTGAGAAGAAAAGAGATAAGATAATCGAAGCTTTGGATGTTATCCGCGAGCATAATCTGGTCGATGCATTTAAAGATCTTATCCCAACAGGGGAAAATTTAAGTGAATTAGATCTGGCTAAACCTGAAATAGAATTGCTTAAACAGTCATTAGAGATCACCAAAAAATTATTGGGACAGTTTTCTGAGGGTTTAAAGTATATAGATTTAACTGACGCCCGGAAAAAGCTGGATAACCAAATAGATACCGCCTCCACCCGTTTAATCGAACTCAATTGCCAATTAGAGCAATCAGAGAGGTTAATTTCTGGTGTTAACGCGGTGATTAAAATTGATCAAGAGAAAAGTGCGGTTGTTGCTGAGGCCGAAAAACTCAGCCGTGCATGGCATATTTTTATTCATGAGATAGCGGCTCTGGAAGGTACTCCTCTGGATGAAGCTGGGCTATCGAAGCCGCTAATAAAACAACAGATCTATTTAGAGTCACTAATCAAACAGTTCACTCAGTGAGAACTGAATGAATACTGATCTGTTATGGCACTGGCTTATTGCAGTGAATCTTCCACCAGCCCAGCATATTTTACTGGGCGGGGTGATTAATGTTCAGGATAGACTTTTTCTTTAAATTCACATAAATCTTCAATAATGCACGAACCGCAGCGGGGTTTGCGGGCAACACAGGTGTAGCGGCCATGTAAAATCAGCCAATGGTGGCAGTCCAGTTTAAATTCAGCGGGAACCACTTTGAGTAACTTGGCTTCAACCTGATCAACATTGCTACCAGGGGCGAACCCTGTGCGGTTACAGACACGAAAAATATGCGTATCAACGGCAATCGTCGGCCAACCAAAAGCGGTATTCAACACCACATTGGCGGTCTTACGGCCAACACCCGGTAGTGCTTCCAGTGCTGCGCGATCTTCTGGCACTTCGCCGTGATGTTTTTCCAGCAATATCCGGCAGGTTTTAATCACGTTCTCAGCTTTGGTGTTAAACAAACCAATAGTTTTGATGTATGACTTGAGGCCATCAACACCCAGATCCAGTATGGCCTGTGGAGTGTTAGCCACTGGATAGAGCTTGGCAGTGGCTTTATTGACACTGACATCGGTTGCTTGTGCCGACAAAAGCACCGAAATCAACAACTCAAACGGCGTGCTGTAGACCAACTCCGTCGTTGGGTGTGGGTCGTTATCCCGTAGGCGGGTCAAAATAGCAACACGTTTCTCTTGATTCATAAGGCTTTCTCTGCCACTCCATCCTGAAGTTGCGGTGCGGTAGCCAAGGCTCTGGCTTTGCGCGCTTTCATTTTCTCATCAATGACATATTTCCCGGCTAACAACAAACCCAGACCGATAAACGCGCCCGGTGGCAACATGGCTAACAGGAAAGGGCTGTCCAGATGTAAGACTTCAATGCGCAGTACTTTTGCCCAATCACCGAGTAACATATCGGCACCATCAAACAGGGTACCGTTACCCAGGATTTCACGCAGGGAGCCCAAGACAAATAATGCGCATGTTGCCCCCAGCCCCATAGCTAAACCATCCAGTGCCGATAAACCTACCGGGTTCCTGGCTGCGTATGCTTCTGCCCGACCAATCACAATACAGTTGGTCACAATCAACGGGATAAATATCCCAAGAGACTGATATAAACCAAATGCATAGGCGTTAATCAGCATTTGCACAGTACTGACCACTGAAGCAATGATCATCACATAGATAGGGATGCGGATTTCATTCGGCACCCAGCGGCGCAGCGCCGATACAGCGGTGTTGGTGCATACCAATACCAGTGTGGTGGCCAGACCCAAGCCTAGCGCATTGGTTGCCGTTGATGAAACTGCCAACAGCGGGCACAGGCCCAGCAGTTGTACCAATGCTGAGTTATTTTTCCATAGCCCTTGGGCTAACAAGTCTTTTGCTTCACTCATTGATCTTCTCCACAGACGGGCAAACTATCGAGTTTTACCGGCAGAGTTTCTAAAAATAGCGCCGTATTTTTCACCGCCCGGACTACTGCCCTCGGCGTGATGGTCGCGCCGGTAAACTGATCAAAGTCACCGCCGTCTTTTTTCACCGCCCAGCGCTTATCTTGCTCACCTGCAACATGTCGACCGCTGAAATGACTGATCCAGTCAGATATACGAATATCAATTTTATCACCGAGGCCAGGGGTTTCGTGATGTTCAATCACCCGACTACCCCATACGTTGCCGCCAAAGTCTGCTCCGACCAATAGTTGGATAGCGCCGGAATAGCCATCTGGCGCGGTAGTTTCGATGGCGGCAGCGACTGGCTGGCCCTCTTTGCGCGCCAGATAAAGACGGTGAGGGGCCATATTGCCGAGTGCTGAATCAATGACAACGTAACATTCGGCTTGCATGTCATTGTCATAATTTTCTGCTGGAACGACCTGATCCAACAAGGCTTTCTGTTGTAGTGCAGCCTGATGGGCGATGGTAGATTCGGTTAACGAATTAACCACTGCTGTCAGCCCAGTGGCACCTGCGGCAAACAATGCCAGAGTGATGCCGTGACGCTTCATAGTATTTAGCATAACGGCTCCTTATTTATGCCCACGCTGATGACCATAAACGCGTGGTTGAGTGTAGTGATCAATCAGTGGCACACAGATGTTGGCCAGCAGCACCGCAAATGCTACCCCATCGGGATAACCGCCGTAAACGCGAATCAGCCACACCAAAATGCCAATCAATGCGCCGAAAATCAGCCGACCACGAGGTGTTGTCGAGGCGCTGACCGGATCGGTTGCAATAAAGAAAGCACCCAACATGGTGGCACCAGAAAACAGATGCAACATAGGGGGGGCGAAGCTGTGTGGCGCAATCATCCAACTGATAGCAGCACAACCTGCCAAAGCCAACAGGAAACTCGCCGGAATATGCCAGTGGATGGCTTTACGCCATAGCAGCAACAGGCCGCCCGCCAGGAAACCGAGGTTAATCCATTGCCAACCAATACCCGCCAGCCCCCCGGTAAAAATCGGTTGTTGCAGAATCTGTTCCACGGGTTGGGAGCGCAGTGAGGTTTTAAAGTTATCGAGCGGTGTGGCCTGACTTATCCCATCATAGCCAATCTGCAGTTGGTGAATATCGGCACCATTTTGGGTGAATCCGGTGAAAATAGTTAATAAGCTGTCATAGAATCCGACCGGCGTTCCCTGTAATGGCAGCGGAGGAAGCCAACTGGTCATTTGTACCGGGAATGAAATCAGTAATACAACATAGCCGACCATGGCAGGATTAAACGGATTCTGGCCTAAACCGCCGTAAAGTTGTTTGGCAATAATAATGGCAAATGCAGTACCCAGAACAATCATCCACCAAGGGGCAAGTGGCGGCAGACTGATACCTAACAATAAGCCAGTGAGTAGGGCAGAGTTATCCTGTAATCGTGTCAGTACCGGCTGTTTACGTAAATGCAAAACAGCGCCTTCGGCCAGCACGGCGGTAATGATAGCTAGTGCAACCTGGATTAGGCTGCCATAGCCAAAGAAGTAAGTCTGGGCAATAATCCCCGGAATGCAGGCTAAAATAACCAGCAGCATAATACTGCGGGTGCTACGTTGATTATGTGTAAAAGGGGAACTGGCTATCTGCAACCCTTTGTTCTGGGTCGATGTTACAGGCCTGAATTTCATGAAATTGTAACCATATGTCAAATACTTATCAGGATTCTCAAACGCAGGCGTTGCGCGGGCAAGTCGATGCTTGCGGGCGTCAATACACTCAGCCGTTAGGGGGATAATATTGGTGCGGCATTCTACCCTATTCAAGCAAAGTGTAATACGCCCTAATCGTAGGGTTATTGTTCATCATTTGCCGCTCTATTAAGAAAGCAGGTATGTTTAATAAACTGCGCCAATCAAAAAAATTAACTTGCAATTTATATCCGGGTAGTTACAAGCAATTAGTGAAAATAGGATTTTTACCTGCATATGTAATTAGACTTAAGTGACAGTCAGGGGGCAGCAGGTGATTATAATAATAGATGATATGATTGTTTTATTTGTAATTAATTGTAAGTTAACGATTTATTAACGTGAGAAATGAGAGTTGAGAAAAGCGTTGGCATAATGATAGATTAATGTAGTATGCAGTGTAATTATATATTTAAAGAACAATGAAATGATAAACGAAGACATATTGTTTATAGATGAATTAATTGAATGGATTGAAATTAATTTAGAAAAACGTCCTACCTTGGATGATGTGGCAAAAATTTCCGGATATTCAAAATGGCATCTGCAACGAAAATTTAAAAGTATTGTGGGGTTACAATTAGCCTCCTATATACGTGGACGGGTACTGACGCGCGCGGCTGTTGCTCTACGCATTTCGCGTCGGCCAATCATTGAGATTTCTGATGAATTGGGTTTCGACTCACAACAGACCTTTACTCGTACCTTTAAGAAGCGCTTTGGTGTCACGCCCAATAGTTTTCGCCAGATGGATCAGTGGGATGTGCAGGGAATGCTTCCGCGCTTTAACTTCTATGAGAATTACACGCCAGAAATCAAACGGGTATCTTTACCTGCGCAAGAGCTGGTCGGGTTTACCCGGCAGCTGAATTTTGATGAACATAATCATTGCAGCGGGCAGCATTCCTCTTGCATGGCAATGAAAGATGAAATTATGCTCGATTTTTTTAAGGAAGTTAACTTCTCTTGCCAGCGAGTGTATTCCCTGTTTTCTGCCAATAAGGATCAGCAAGGGCAGAAAAGTATGTATTATTCGACGGCAATTGATAAAGAAAAACGGCATGAAATTCAAGGGCATCGAGAGATAGACAGTATCTCAATTCCTAAGGGAGAGTTTCTGGCTATTTCTCATCAAGGTAATGCTAAAGAATGTATCAAGTTTTCAATATATTTGTTTAATGAAGTGCTGCCCAAGCTGCGTGATGAGTTCGGCGGTGGTATTGAAATGGAAGTGATTGAGGTCGATAGTTGCCACGCCGAATCTAAATTACGTGATATTTCATCTACCTACACCTACCTTATGTCCGTGAACTGACGCTCAACTGCGACGGCAAAAGCGCGTCAGTTCTTACCTGGTCAGGGTTTAACGGCTGATGCGCTTTGCGCAGCCTTTTTAGCTTTCACTCGGGCAATAGCAGCGGCGACAGCAGCTTTGCGCGGATCTTCCACTGGTGCTTCACTTTCGCTTTTCACCGGTTCTGATTCAAGTTGAGCTTGTGCGGCCTTTTTGGCTTTCACTCGGGCAATAGCAGCGGCGACAGCAGCTTTGCGCGGATCTTCCTCTGATACTTCACTGTCACTTTTCACCGCATCTGACTCAAGTTGAGCTTGTGCAGCCTTTTTGGCTTTCACGCGGACGATAGCAGCGGCGACAGCAGCTTTGCGCGGATCTTCCTCTGATACTTCACTGTCACTTTTCACCGCATCTGACTCAAGTTGAGCTTGTGCAGCCTTTTTGGCTTTCACGCGGGCGATAGCAGCGGCGACAGCAGCTTTGCGCGGATCTTCCTCTGATACTTCACTGTCACTTTTCACCGCATCTGACTCAAGTTGAGCTTGCGCGGCTTTTTTAGCTTTCACGCGGGCAATAGCCGCAGCAACTGCGGCCTGACGTGGGTCAATAGCATCAGTTTCTGGTTCGGCGGTAGCAAGCTTTTTCTCTACCTGACGTGCTCGAGCTTGTGCTTTACGAGCCTCACGAGCAGCAATAGCAGCACTATTATCGGGTGTTTGCCCAAGGGTCACACTGATAGTTGAATCTGTATTATTAGATTCACGCGCTAAACGACTGACAGCCGCTTCAACCGTCTGTTGGTCTACATCTGTCAGCTTGACGGCGGCTTGTTTGTGGCGCAATTCGCGCGCCAGTTTTTCCCGCTCAAGGCGTGCCTGCTTAGCTTCAAAACGCGCTTTCGCTTGTGCAGCACGTTCAGCTTCTTGATCAAGGGCGCGTATTTCGGCCTTTTCCTGACGATAATATTGCACCAAAGGAATATTACTTGGGCAAACATAGGCGCAGGCACCGCATTCGATACAATCAAATAAATTATGATTGCGCGCTTTCTCATGCTCTTCGCCACGACTAAACCAATAGAGTTGCTGAGGTAATAAGCCCGCCGGACAGGCATCTACACACAAACCGCAGCGAATACACGACTGTTCAGGCTCAGATAACCCCATTTCGGCTGCCGTGGGAGCCAAAATACAGTTACTGATCTTAACAATCGGCACATCCAGACTGGGTAGGGTAAAGCCCATCAATGGGCCGCCCATAATCACCATCGGTTGGTTTTGCGGCGTAAAACCGGCCAGTTTCAACAAATGCAGCACGGGCGTGCCAATTCTGGCCCAGAAATTACCTGGTTTTGATAATGCATCACCGGTTAATGTCACCACGCGTTCAATTAATGGCTCGTCGTCAATAACCGCTCGCTTAATGGCTACCACCGTACCGACGTTTTGCATTAATACGCCAATGGATGATGAGTGTTTACCGAAAGGTACTTCTTTACCTGTCAGGATCTTGGTGAGTTGCTTGGCCCCACCTGACGGATACTTAGTGGGTATCACCCGCAGCTGTATTTTATCCTGACCGCGTAATGCCTGTTTTAGAGCGGCGATAGCTTCGGGTTTATTGTCTTCAATACCCATCAGCACCTGCTGCGGCTGCAACAAGTACATTAAAATCTGTGTCCCCAAGACCACTTCTGAGGCATGTTCTTGCATCAGGCGATCATCGGCAGTGATATAAGGTTCGCACTCGGCAGCGTTAATAATGAGTGTGGTTACACTGTTCAAACCGCCCTGTAGTTTGCTAGCGGTAGGGAACCCCGCGCCGCCTAAACCGGCGATACCCGCCAGATGGATCCTCTCCAGCAGGTCGTTTTTATCGCGTAGCGAGTAATCGGTCCACGGCTGTTGCTCGCGCCAGCGGTCTTCACCATCGGGAGTTATGTGTACACACAGCTCTGCCAGACCGGAGGGGTGGGCAGTAGTATGCGGCGCAATTGCCGTGATGACGCCGGAAGTCGGTGCATGTACCGGCACCGTACGGCCACGGCCAACAGTCAGCGGTTGACCCTTTAACACCCGCTCACCGGTGCTGACGCGCAGTTCGCCTTCTGGCCCCAAATGCTGTTGCAAAGGAACGATTAATTGTTCCGGCAAAGTCGCGATACGCATTGGAACCCGACTTGATTGCAGCTTCATTTCTGGCGGATGGATACCCCCATCAAACTCCCAGATATTGTCGTGTTTGCGGGCAGTAAACAGCTTAAACATGTTGCTCCACATCTATCATTTTCACCGGAATCATCTGCGAGGCAGCTAATTGGCTGGGAAGGTTTTTAACTGGGATGGTGCTTAAATCCCACTTCCAGTTGGCGG
>NZ_JBLWEX010000094.1:0-10275 GCF_048323875.1 Yersinia sp. LJYL362 | reverse complement strand
ATTTATCGCGCGTATCACAAATAACGGGACTAGGCAGTATTTCGTAAAATATATTAATAAGGAATTTATTAATGCATATCGATAATGCTATTACAACCACAATAGAAACAAAAACGTGGCGCAAATCTGACACAACTTGGACTTTGGGATTATTTGGTACAGCTATAGGGGCCGGGGTTTTATTCTTTCCTATCCGCGCGGGTTTTGGCGGGTTAATTCCTATTTTAATTATGTTGGTGTTGGCATATCCTATCGCCTTCCTCTGCCACCGTGCACTTGCTCGCTTATGTTTATCTGGTAGCAATTGTTCGGGCAATATCACTGAAACTGTCGAAGAACATTTTGGCAAAACCGGTGGTGTGGTTATTACCTTCTTGTATTTCTTTGCCATTTGTCCGCTGCTGTGGATTTATGGTGTGACTATCACCAATACCTTTATGACTTTCTGGGAAAATCAACTCCAGTTAGCGCCATTAAACCGGGGTGTGGTAGCACTAGCGTTATTGCTACTAATGGCCGTGGTCATTTACTTCGGTAAAGACTTGATGGTTAAGGTAATGAGTTTCCTGGTCTTCCCGTTTATTGCTTGCCTGGTGCTTATCTCTCTCTCATTAATTCCTTACTGGAATGCCTCGGTTATTGAGCAAGTGGATTTGAGTCAGATTTCGTTGTTAGGGCACGATGGCATATTGGTGACAGTATGGTTGGGGATTTCCATTATGGTGTTCTCCTTCAACTTCTCACCGATTGTTTCTTCTTTCGTGGTATCGAAACGTGAAGAATACGAACCGGAATTTGGCCGTGAATATACTGAGAAGAAATGCTCTCAGATTATCAGTAGGGCCAGCATATTAATGGTGGCAGTGGTGATGTTCTTCGCCTTTAGCTGCCTATTTACCCTTTCACCACAAAATATGGCGGAAGCCAAGGCACAAAATATCCCAGTATTGTCTTATCTGGCTAACCATTTTTCTTCGATGGCCGGTAGTCGGTCGACTTTTTCAATCACTCTGGAATACGCCGCTTCGCTAATAGCGCTTGTCGCTATTTTTAAATCTTTCTTCGGACATTATCTCGGTACGTTGGAAGGTCTTAATGGTTTAGTCATTAAGTTCGGTTATAAAGGTGATAAAACAAAAATATCCAGTGGGAAGCTTAATCTGATCAGCATGTTCTTTATTATGGGATCAACCTGGTTAGTAGCTTATATCAATCCTAATATACTTGATTTAATTGAAGCTATGGGCGCACCTATTATTGCTTCGCTCCTGTGCCTGTTGCCAATGTACGCTATTCATAAATTACCTTCTCTGGCCCGTTTCAGAGGGCGGCCAGAAAACTATTTTGTCACTATCGTCGGTCTGCTGACCATCTTCAACATCGTCTACAAATTATTGTAAGTACGGCGCTAAAAGCCCGTGTTTTACCCAATGAAACACGGGCGGAGTAATCACATGACATTAAATCCTACAGTTTTGGTTATTAACTGTGGTTCATCATCCATTAAATTTTCAGTGCTGACAGCCGACAATTGCGAAGCGGTAATCTCTGGGATTGCCGATGGTATCGGCACTGAAAAGCCTTTTTTGCGGATTGATAGAGTCACACAATTTCAATTGGCTAAATGGAATTATTCTGACGCATTGGCTGCTATTGCCGATGAATTAGAGAAACGTGGTTTGAGTAAATCAATTTCACTTATTGGTCACCGTATTGCTCATGGTGGCGAAATATTCAGTGAGTCGGTATTGATTGATGACCGGGTGGTTGAGGAAATCAAAAAAGTTTCGCCGCTGGCCCCGCTGCATAACTACGCCAATTTACACGGCGTCGAGGCTGCACGTCAGTTATTCCCTGGCATCAAGCAAGTGGCGGTATTTGATACTGGCTTTCATCAAACCTTAAAACCAGAGGCTTATCTCTACGCACTGCCTTACCGCTATTTTCGCGAACAAGGGGTGCGGCGCTATGGATTTCATGGCACCTCTTATCGTTATGTGGTTGGGGAAGCGGCGAGTTTTCTCGGATTTGACGGCAGCGATTGCGGCTTGATTATCGCTCATCTGGGGAATGGTGCGTCTCTCTGTGCCGTTCAGGATGGTAAAAGTGTTGATACATCAATGGGCATGACACCACTGGAGGGGTTGATTATGGGAACTCGCAGTGGTGATGTCGACTATGGTGCATTGGCCTACCTGGCGCGTCAAACCGGTCAAAGCCTGGAAGACCTGGACCATATGGTGAATAAAGAGTCCGGGTTGCTGGGGATCTCCGGTCTATCCGCAGATATGCGCGTGCTGGAAAATGCCTATCACGAGGGACATGAAGGTGCACGTCTGGCGATAAATACTTTTGTACACCGGTTGGCGCGGCACATCGGCGGGCACGCGAGTTCGCTACGCCGATTCGATGCTCTGATTTTTACTGGGGGGATCGGCGAAAACTCATCATTGATACGGCAGTTAACACTAGAGCATCTGGCTGTTTTTGGTATTGATATTGATCACGCCAAAAATAAGCGGTTGCAGCATGGATCATCCCAGATCATCACCACCGCACGTTCACGAGTTACCGCCGCAGTGATACCCACTAATGAAGAAAAAATGATTGCGCTCGATGCTATTCGTCTTGGCTATGCACAACAGGGCACGGTGGTTCCTGAGGCTGTTTTTTAACGGCCTGATCCATCAAGTGATCCCTTTATCTTGTTTATTGGAGTTTGTTCATGAAGATTGATGTAGATATCAGTAATAAGAAATATGCAGATGCCTGGCTGGGATTTAGCGGAAACGACTGGCGCGACGAAATTAATGTTAGGGATTTTATCCAGAAAAATTATCAGCCATATGAAGGTAATGAGTCATTTTTATCTGAGGCAACGCCTGCTACTCAAAAACTATGGGAACAGGTTATGGAGGGTATCCGTCAGGAGAATGCCACCCATGCCCCGGTAGATTTTGATGATGATATTGCCACCACTATTACGGCGCATGATGCGGGTTATATCGAGCAAGGCTTGGAGAAAATCGTTGGGCTACAGACCGATAAGCCGCTGAAACGCGCGTTGCATCCTTTCGGTGGCATCAATATGGTGCAAAGTGCCTTTGACGCCTATGGCCGTGAGATGAATGATGACTTCAAATACATCTTCACAGATTTACGAAAAACCCATAATCAGGGGGTGTTTGATGTTTATTCTCCCGAGATGCTGAAATGCCGTAAATCTGGCATTTTAACTGGTTTGCCTGATGGCTACGGGCG
The DNA here is from genome assembly GCF_048323875.1 of Yersinia sp. LJYL362. Lineage (NCBI taxonomy): Bacteria > Pseudomonadati > Pseudomonadota > Gammaproteobacteria > Enterobacterales > Yersiniaceae > Yersinia > Yersinia sp. LJYL362. Next base: position 7,014 of record NZ_JBLWEX010000094.1, on the reverse strand, counting down.
CGGGCGTATTATCGGTGATTACCGACGTATTGCTCTTTACGGTATTGACTATCTGGTGCGTGAACGTGAGTTGCAGTTCGCTGATTTACAGCCGCAGCTTGAGCAGGGCATTGAGTTGGAAAGCGTCATCCGCCTGCGTGAAGAGCTGGCCGAGCATCGCCACGCGTTATTGCAGATTAAAACGATGGCCGCGCGTTATGGTTTTGATATTTCTAGCCCAGCCCAAAATGCCCGCGAAGCGATTCAGTGGCTCTATTTTGGTTATCTGGCGGCGGTAAAATCGCAAAATGGTGGCGCGATGTCATTAGGTCGAACCGCGACTTTCCTTGATATATATATCGAACGCGATTTGGCGAGTGGCTTGCTGGATGAGCAGGAGGCTCAGGAGCTTGTCGATCACTTTATCATGAAGATCCGCATGGTGCGTTTCCTACGGACTCCTGAGTTTGATTCATTGTTCTCCGGTGACCCGATTTGGGCGACCGAAGTACTCGGCGGAATGGGGTTGGATGGCCGCACTTTGGTGACCAAAAATACGTTCCGTTATCTTCATACATTGGACACTATGGGCCCGGCACCGGAGCCTAACTTGACCATTTTATGGTCGGAGGCTTTGCCGGCGGCATTTAAGAGCTACGCGGCTAATGTCTCTATCCAGACATCTTCGTTGCAGTACGAGAATGATGACCTGATGCGCCCTGACTTTAATAGTGATGATTATGCTATTGCCTGTTGTGTCAGCCCAATGGTGCTTGGTAAGCAGATGCAGTTCTTTGGCGCACGCGCCAATCTGGCCAAAACGTTGTTGTATTGCATCAATGGTGGCGTGGACGAAAAACTCAAAATCCAGGTTGGCCCGAAATGCGCGCCAATGACTGATGAGGTCCTGGATTATGAGCGGGTAATGGTTAGCCTTGATGTATTTATGGACTGGTTGGCGGTGCAATACATCAGTGCCCTGAACCTGATTCATTACATGCACGATAAATACAGTTACGAAGCTTCGCTGATGGCACTACACGATCGCGATGTTTATCGTACTATGGCGTGCGGTATTGCAGGGCTTTCGGTGGCGGCGGATTCACTCTCGGCAATTAAGTACGCCAAGGTTAAACCTATCCGTGATACTGACGGGCTGGCCATTGATTTTGCGATTGAAGGCGAATATCCGCAGTATGGAAACAACGATGAGCGTGTCGACGCGATTGCCTGCGATCTGGTTGAGCGCTTTATGAAGAAAATCAGCAAGCTGCCGACTTATCGTCATGCGGTACCGACCCAGTCAATACTGACTATCACTTCTAACGTGGTTTATGGCCAGAAGACCGGTAATACGCCGGATGGGCGACGCAGCGGCATGCCGTTTGCGCCTGGGGCCAACCCGATGCATGGCCGTGATCGCAAAGGGGCGATAGCCTCACTCACCTCGGTCAGTAAGCTGCCGTTCAAATATGCCAAAGACGGGATTTCGTACACCTTCTCGATTGTCCCTGCGGCATTGGGCAAGGACTCAGCTGTACGTAATAATAATCTCGTTGGCTTGTTGGATGGATATTTTCACCATGATGAGGCGATGGAGGGTGGGCAGCATCTCAATATTAATGTGATGAACCGCGACATGTTGCTGGATGCTATCGCTCATCCAGAGAACTATCCGAACCTCACCATCCGCGTTTCTGGCTACGCAGTTCGCTTTAATGCCCTAACATCCGAGCAGCAGCAGGATGTTATCTCCCGTACTTTCACTAACGCCTTGTAATCTCACCACAGCCCTCCTTGATAAAGGGGGGCTTTTGTCGCTATTCGAGAGCATCCAAACGCCAGAAAGCAAAAAACCAGCCGTTAAGCTGGTTTCTTTAAATATGGTGCCCGGACTCGGAATCGAACCAAGGACACGGGGATTTTCAATCCCCTGCTCTACCGACTGAGCTATCCGGGCAACGGGGCGCATTAAACCGTATTGGCCGCTGATCGTCAACGAATTTATCGCGTAAAACCCCTAAAACCGTATTGATCGCTCTCTTTTCAGGCAAAAATGGAAAAAAACGCATAAATTGTTCTGAAATTTAACCTAACGTAACCTTAACTTAGTGCCCCATATTTACGACATAGCGCGACTTCCAATACATCTTCGGCCAGGCGTTTGGCCACTTCAACATCCTGTAATTGGCGCTTAACTAACAGCTTACTCAGGCAACCTTCCAAAATCAGCTCCATTTGCTGGGCGACCATCTCGGCATCATCAGCCTCCATTTCTCTCAGCAATTCCAGTGTATAGAGCAGTGAGGCTTCTTTTTGCTGCTCTGCCAATTGGTGGATAGGGTGGTCATCATCAGGATAGAAACTGCACGCCGCAATAAACAGGCAGCCGGGATAGCGCTGGTTTTGCACTTGTTCACTGAGCGTTTGGTAGCGCGCCAGTAGCTTTTGTTCCGGCTTTAATGTTTCATTTAGCTGCAATTGACGCCGCCAGGTATCAATTTGTTGTCCATGGTAGCGCAGGCAATCATACAGCAATGCTTCGCGATCCGGCCAGAAACGAGCCAGATCACTGACTTCGACTGAGACCTCTTTTGCCAGCATCTCCAGCGTGGTATTTGCCAGCCCTTTCTGTTCTAACAGATTAAGCGCGCTGCTTAAAACTTGTTCGCGTTGCACATTGCTCTCCTCTAACTGATTACTGGCAAGCATGGTCTTCCACTGCTTATCGCACAAATAAATGTATTGGCACTTTCTGCCAGTGACCCCTGTACCTTATCACTACTCCCGCTCGATTTTTCTAACTCTTTATTACTTAGTTTCCTGCCAAAGCTATAACGGCAAGGTGAGAGCATAGTTTTTGCTATCCCGCAGTCTGTGAAGCAGGGCGCATTTTCTAGTGCATCAGCTTGCCACCGGGTTACAGGGCTATACTAATAAACATCCCGCTGTCTTGAGTGGTATGGATAGCTTATGAGATTGAATCATTTATGAAAATAGTCATTGCTCCAGACTCTTATAAAGAAAGTTTATCCGCGCTGGAAGTTGCCGTACAAATTGAAGCGGGCTTTCGTACTCAATTTCCTGATGCAGAATATATCAAGTTGCCGGTTGCCGATGGTGGCGAGGGCACGGTAGAAGCTATGGTTGCAGCTACGGCTGGCCGGATGATTAAGGGCAATGTGACCGGCCCATTAGGGGACGAGGTGGACGCCTTTTATGGGGTATCCGGTGATGAGAAGTGCGCTTTTATTGAAATGGCTGCCGCCAGTGGGCTCGAACTTGTTCCACCTCCCTTGCGTAATCCATTGAAAACTACCTCTTACGGTACTGGTGAATTGATTGGTAAGGCGCTTAATCAGGGCGTGAAACATATCATTATTGGCATCGGAGGTAGCGCGACCAATGATGGTGGCGCGGGGATGGTGCAGGCGCTGGGAGTCAAACTGCTGGATAAGCATGGGAAGCAGATTGGTTTTGGCGGCGGTAAGCTGGCTGAGTTGGATCGGATTGATATTTCAGAGCTTGACCCACGTATCAAGTCGTGCCGAATCGAGGTAGCTTGTGATGTCACCAACCCACTCACCGGCAGTGCAGGGGCTTCTGCTGTTTTTGGTCGGCAGAAAGGCGCGACTCCTGCGATGATTGTCCAACTGGATGAGGGGTTGCGGCATTACGCTGATGTGATTAAGCGCCATCTGGGGATCGATGTTGATCAGGTTGAGGGCGCGGGGGCCGCCGGGGGCTTAGGTGCGGCATTGTTGGCTTTTTGTGGCGCGACCCTAAGCCCTGGTATTGATATCGTGACGGATGCTCTGGGTTTGGATGCTTTAGTGCGAGATGCGACTTTTGTGATTACGGGCGAAGGGCGGATGGATAGCCAAACCATTCATGGCAAAGTGCCTGTTGGTGTAGCCAGAGTGGCTAAGCGTTATAACAAACCGGTGATTGGGATCGCCGGTAGCCTGACTGACGATGTCGATGTGGTGTATGAACACGGGCTGGATGCCGTTTTCAGTGTCATTGACACTATTTGCACTCTGGATCAGGCGTTGGATAATGCCGCAGATAATGTGTTTAGAGCGGCGCGCAACATTGCTGCCACATTGGCAATAGGTATGGCGGCGGGGAAAGCTGAAAATACGAGTGGATGAGCCGGACTATATGCTCATCCACCGTCGGGATATCAATCAGTTAACGATTAGCGCGGGAGGTTCTGTAGATGCAGCAGGAATCCACTCGCATTCATAAAACCGGTCACTCTGGCTGCGGGAATTTCATTCCCTTGCGCATCGAAAAACAGGATGGTCGGTAAACCTAGCACATTCAACTCTTTCAATAGCGCGGCATGTTCTGCACTGTTCGCTGTCACATCGGCTTGAAGTAACGCCGTATCTGCTAGTTGGCGCTGAACCTGTTCATCACTGAAGGTGTATTTCTCAAACTCTTTACAAGCGACACACCAGTCAGCGTACAAATCCAACATCACCGGCTTACCCTTAGCTTGCGCTAACGCCGCTTGTAACTGGGGTAAATCGGCCACTTGTTTAAATGCTAAATGTTTAATTTCACTCTGTTGTGTGGGGCTGCCGAACGCCCAGTCTTGTAGCGGACGGGCGGCAATTAGCAAAGCTGCCAGTAATAACAACTGGAAGGCACGAGCCCAGCCGGAGTGAGCTTTTAGGCTTAATATAAATGCCCAGCCGAAGAAGGCGATGGCCAGCAAACTCCATAAACGTAAGCCCCAGACATCCCCTAAAACCCGTTCCAGTAAAAACACGGGTAGCGCCAGAATGACAAAGCCGAATGCCTCTTTGACGTACTGCATCCATGGGCCACTGCGCGGGAGCAGTTTGTTGCCAAACAGGGTCACAATCACCAGCGGGATACCCATCCCTAAGGCATATAAATAGAGTGTTCCGCCGCCAGCCAACATATTACCGCTTTGGGCGATATACAGCAGAATGGCGCTGAGCGGCGCTGTGGTGCACGGCGAACAAATGAGGCCCGCCAGTGCGCCCATAGCAAAAACACCGGCCAATGAACCGCCCCGTTGGCTGCTGCTCCACTGCACCAGCCTGGTTTGCAGTGACGAAGGCAATTGCAGTGAATAGAGGCCAAACATGGATAACGCCAGCAGCACAAACAGCGCAGATAGCCCAATCAACACATAAGGGTGTTGTAGCGCGGCCTGAAATTGTAAACCCGCCGCCGCAACCACCAGACCGAGTAGGGTGTAAGTCAGCGCCATCCCTTGCACATACACTATCGCCAACAACAATATTCGCCGCTGGCTGTGAGGTTTTTCACGCCCGAGAATAATGGCTGAAATCAGCGGATACATCGGTAATACACAAGGAGTAAAGGCGATACCTATGCCAATAAGCAGCGCCCACAGCGGTGAAAAAGGTAATTCAGCCGCAACGGGAGTGGCATTGTTTGTCGCAGGTGAAATAGTGTCAGTCACCGTCGCCGTGGATGAACTGGCAGTAATGGCGGAAAGTGGAACCACCCGTGTTTCTGGCGGATAGCAGAAGCCAGCTTCGGCGCAGCCCTGATAAGTCACACTGACACTGGCCTGCTCACCGGCTTGTGTAATAGGGATTTTCAGGGTTAGCTGTTGCTTGAATATCGCCACTTCACCATAGAACTCATCATGATGAGCAATGCCTTCCGGCAAGGTAAATGCCCCAAGAGTGGCATTATTCGGTACGATTTTGATTTGCTGGCGATACAAATAATAGTCTGGATGAATCTGCCAACTCAGGGTGAGCTGGTCGCCTTGTTGGCGAAAATCAAAGGCAAACGCTTGATCGACCGGAATAAACCGGCTCTGGCTACTTTTTTGGCCAAAAGATGAGTTGTCACCAAACAGCGAAGCCTGTGCGCTGTGCGGCGCGAGTAACATGCTGCACAGCAGCAGAATCAGAGTAATGAAGCGTTGAGCCATGACAGGTAATCTTTATCTCCGTCCCGTACCGGCAGCACCAGTAATTCTGGTGTTTGGTAGGGGTGATGTTGTTTGATATAGCTGAGAAGTGCCTGCTGATGACGGGTATTGCTCTTGAACAGAAGCTGGACTTCATACTCTTGCTGGAGCTTACCTTCCCAGTAGTAAATTGAGGTCGCACCGGGTAACAAGGTGGCGCAAGCAGCCAGTTTTTCACCTAAAACCTGCGCGGCTAAATCCTGCGCGCTGGCTTCATCAGGGGCAGTGCACAATACCACAATTGCATCACAAGTCATTGCATCACAAATATTCTCATCACAATTATTCGTATCACAATCAGACATCTTAACCTCGTAGGTCGCGCGGCTTATATGACGAAGTGGGTACTATAACGCGAGTAGATGTGGGTCAGAAGATGATTTGTGTAACCGTGGGAGAGATTTGGCGTAAATCGCCAGTGAGAGTGGGGCGCAAATGGATTGCGCCCCATAAAGCAGATTACAGAACCAGACCGCCCATCACGAAGCCGAAGCACACGGCCAGTGCAACCCCGATGGTGCCCGGGATAAAGAACGGATGGTTAAACACGAAGCGACCAATACGCGTGGTGCCGGTGTCATCCATTTGAACTGCGGCTACCAGTGTTGGGTAGGTTGGCAGAATGAACAGACCAGAAACCGCTGCGAAAGAAGCAATTGCCGCCAGTGGTGAAACGTTCAGTGCCATTGCCATTGGCATCAATGCCTTGGCAGTTGCAGCCTGAGAGTAAAGCAGTGCTGAACAGAAGAAGAAGATAACGGCCAGCAGCCATGAGTGAGTTTGAATCAAGCTACCCGCAGTTTCTTTAATCCAGTCCAGGTTGTGTTGTACAAAGGTATCGCCCAACCAGGCTACACCGAGGATACAAATACAAGCACTCATACCGGCTTTGAAGGTGCTGGAGTTCAGGATTGAATCGGTATCAACCGAACACACCATCGTCGTGATGGTCGCCACACTCAGCATGATGATCAGGATGGCGTTAGTGGTATTCATCAATGGTGTTGCCACCAGACCGACACTTGGGCTGTTGATGATGGCATACG
>NZ_JBLWEX010000093.1:0-10229 GCF_048323875.1 Yersinia sp. LJYL362 | reverse complement strand
AATAGTCAGTGATGGTGAATTTTCTATTAAAATAAGTTGCTAGTCTGCCATTCAAAGCGTAAAGATATTCTCAGGCCAAAATTGTGAAATGAATATCGATGGAACGTACAATTAAATTTTGCCCCGGAGTGGGTAGCTCAGCACATGTTATTCAGCATACAGAGCTACTCCTTACGTCAGTTTATATTGAGCAACCTTTGCTCATCATGGTTAACCGTGGGCATAAAGTCATTCGCTGGGATAATCAGGAGTGTATTGTCCGACCGGGTGAAATAGTTGCCGTCAGTAGCGGTCAAACAATTGATATAATTAATGGTTTATCTACTGAAGGGCTATTTTTTAGCCACCAGCTTCGCTGTGACCCGCGTTTGATAACAACATTTGCCAATCATCCTGCATCTGCTGGTCTTAGGGATATTCAAGGCGTTATGCCTGTACGTGATTTAGCACCTGAATTTATTAATACTTTCGGAAATACATTTAAAGCAATATCCGATGTGGGTGATATACCCCCAACTATCGTCAGGCACCGTATGCTTGAATTATTACTTTGGTTAGCTCAGCGCGGTGTTAAATTCAGCCTGAATGATGATTATTTATTAAGTGAAAAGGTACGGCGCTGCCTGGCAATTGACCCGCACAAAATTTGGTCCGCTGGTGAAGTTGCCGACCATATGGCAATGAGTGAAGTGGTATTGCGACGAAAATTAGCGGCCGAAAATATCCTCTTACGTGATTTGATGATTGATGTCCGTATGACCAGCGCGTTACGTTTATTGCAAGGGACTGATTGGCCAATTTCATTAATTGCCAGTCAAGTGGGATATGAAAGCGCATCGCGCTTCGCAGAACGTTTTCGCAAACGTTTTGGATTTGCGCCTACAGCCATACGCGGGCATCATCGCTTACAACCTATAGATACGGATCCCCCGTCTGTGAGCTTTCAGAGTTATTTAAACCTAATTTAGGATTTAAATGAATCTGCTCGGTCTTTATTTTTGATCATTTTCGCCAGGGTTTGCCTATCTTCTCGTCTCACAACCCGTTGCGACCCCACATCTTTTTACTCATCATCCGGACTGCTAAATACTGCTTTTAGATATTCTACACACTAAAACATTATTTTTTAGGCCACCTCCAGTTTTTTCCTCCAGTAATACTGCCTTGATATCGACAAAAGTCTTTATAATCATATAAATGAATATAAACCACTGAAAGAAAGAGGAATATGTCACTTCGGCCAGTGCATCCTATGATTAAAATTGATTAAATAATATCCTATTAGGATCGCAATGATGCCCAGTAACCTGCTCGGACTAAAAAGCCGCTATCCATTGCATATCCAGATTGCGGTTCTTTTCACTCTATTGATTGTCTCAATCGGTACCGTCATTATCATTTTCAGCCATAGCCAACTGACTAAATTAACTGAAATCAGTACCAATAGGCAGTATCAAAAAACGGGTGAGGCAATTGCGGCAGAATTGGACGCAGTGACACGGCCCATGATGATGTCTGTTAACATCCTTGCCAGTATGCAAATAACAGAATTATCAACACTTGAGCAGAGAATGGCTTTTGTCGACAAGTTTATTGAAATTCTTAAGCAGAATGACTATGCCAGTGCCGTCTATAGTGCTTATCCTAATGGCGATTTATTTATGTTACGACGCCTGACAGACGCAAATCGCATATTATTTCATGCTCCAGAAGGAGCCGAATGGATGATTCAAAGCAATCGTTTTCTCGATAGTTTACCGGAAAAACGGTTTATTTATTTGAACGAAAAAAGGCAAGTCATTGCTGTTATGCCCAGAGATAATGATAACTATGATCCCAGAAGACGGGATTGGTTTATTTTGGCATCAGCCAGCCCCGCATTGATCACTTCCCCTATTTATATTTTTAAAGGTACCGGCGAGGCGGGTTTTACCTATAGCCGCCGCTCTAAAAATAACCAGGCAATTATTGGGTTGGATGTTTCCCTTGCTTCGTTATCGCAGTTTTTAATAAGACAAAATCTACCACCGGGTAGCCAAGCAATTATTATCAATTCTCGAGGTGAAGTTATCGCTAGTCTGCCTAAGGCACAAGGGAATACAGCAAATACGGGCGAACAGATTCCGGTATTACAAACATTGCTAAATACCCAAGAGAATAGTGCCGAGAGCAATAATCTGAAAGGGAATGAGAGCAATCATAGCACCCTGTTTGAAGCACAAGGCAAGCACTGGTACGGTTCAATTGTCGATATTAATAATAGTGGCAATAAATATCAGCTAGTTATTGCGACGCCAGCCAGTTATCTGACTGCCGATGCAAACTCCATTAGAAATCACTCAACCCTTATCGCCTTTATCCTATTAATGCTCAGCTTACCGCTGGTGTGGTACTTCTCTCGGAAAATATCCAACCCGCTGATTCGTCTTCGTCAAGATGCTGACTCCATCAGTAACTTACATTTCGAAGATCGCGAATCTGAGCATTCTATGATTGAAGAAGTGGATGAACTACACAAATCAATGTCAAAAATGAAATCGACATTAAAGCAGTTTATTTCAATGGGCAATATGCTGACGGCGGAAAATAACTTCTTCCGTCAAATGCAGGGGTTATTAAGTGAAACGACTGAAATAGCCGCGATGACCGGAGGCATTATATTCCTAGCAGATAAACAGGAAGGACGTTTCACACCAACCGCATTTCGTTGGAATGGTGAAAATATCCCAGTAGCCGAGATGGCTTCATTGAGCATAAATGAAGATAATTTCACTACCTTCCAGCCCGTGCTTGAGGGAAAAACCATTGCCGGAACACTAAACAAAGAAAATATATTCCGCCAATTAGAAGACTTCATGCAACCTTATTTACCTTTACGGTTTGTTGCTGTGCCCATGAAAACTCATGATAAACAACTGTTAGGTTTTTTGTTGTTATTTAACCCTTATCAACTCAATGCAGAACGTGAACGCTCAAAAATTCAATTAGTTAATGCGCTGGTCGGCAGTTTATCTGTTTCAGTAGAAACACAGCAATTATTGCAAGAGCAAAAAAACCTGCTCAATGCATTTATTGAGCTCATTGCGGGCGCAATCGATGCCAAGAGTGCGTATACCGGTGGCCACTGCCAGCGAGTCCCTGAAATAACCAAAATGCTCGCCAGAGCCGCAGTCAATGCCAAAGAAGGGCCTTTCGCTAACTTTAATTTATCTGAAAATGAGTGGGAAGAACTGCATACTGCTTGTTGGTTACATGACTGCGGCAAGATAACGACACCTGAATTTGTTGTCGATAAATCGACAAAACTCGAATTAATTTATGACCGTATCCATGAAATACGCATGAGATTTGAAGTCTTAAAACGCGAAAGAGAGATCGACTTCTTGCGTCGCCATACCACAGTTCATGCCAATGAAGTTGATCAGCAATTACTGGCGGCCGAATTACGTCAATTAGATGAAGATTTTTACTTCATTGCGCACTGTAATGTCGGCGGTGAATTTATGTCTGATGACGCAATTGCGCGCATTCAGCAAATTGCCGGATATTGCTGGACACGTACATTAGATGATAACGCCGGGATTGCCCATGAAGAGCAAGCACGTAAAGCTCGGCAACCTGCAACCCCATTGCCAGTACAAGAACCTCTATTGGCAGATAAAAAAGAACATCTTATCTACCGCGATAATAAAAACAGACGTCCAGAATATTATGATTTCAAACTACCAGAACCGACTTTGCTCTATAACCGTGGTGAGATTTATAACCTCAGTATTCGGCGTGGTACCTTGACCGAGGAGGATCGTTATAAAATAAATGAGCACATTATGCAGACCATTGTTATGCTTAAAAAACTCCCCTTCCCGCGCACAATGGCAAATGTTCCCACTATTGCGGGCGGTCACCATGAGCGTATGGACGGTAAGGGATATCCCTATCAACTGACGTATAAACAGATGAGTATCCCTGTACGGATGATGGCTATCGCCGATGTATTTGAAGCTTTAACGGCAGCAGACCGCCCTTATAAACCGGGTAAATTATTATCCGAAGCACTGAATATCATGATCAATATGGTGAATGAAAACCATCTGGACAGAGATCTGTTTATTTTATTCCTGCAATCTGGAATTTGGCATGAATATGCTTTGGCTCACTTGCAAGCAGACAAAGTGGACAGTGTTGATGTTGCTATTTTACTGCAAAAAATCGGCCACCAAAATATAGTGCTGGCGCAGAGCGCTTAGTAAGCAAGAAATAGAGAGTCATCAGTGGGCGTTAAGGTTATGCTAAATCAAATCATTTTATAGTCGGCAATGTTGGGAGCAAATACGTGTTCTACAGTTACGGTGAAACAGAGATAAATCATCTTAAACAGCGAGATAAAAGAATGGCGGCGGCTATCGAGCGGTTAGGAATGATTGCCCGCCCATTATCACCAGATTTGTTTGCTGCGCTAATAAGAAATATCGTTGATCAGCAAATCTCTGTTAAGGCAGCACTTACCGTCAATGCGCGGTTGGTAGCCTTAGTCGGTACGGTGACACCGAAAACTATTGCTGCAGCACCGATAGAAGCTATCCAAGCTTGCGGGATGACAATGCGCAAAGCTGGGTATATTAAAGGTGCAGCGGATGCGGCACTTGATGGTTCATTGGATTTATCGGCTATTTCTCAGTTACCGGATAATCAGGTCATTACCCAGCTTTCTAGCCTGAATGGGGTGGGTATTTGGACAGCAGAAATGCTTCTTATTTCTTCACTTTCTCGCCCTGATGTGCTCAGTTGGGGCGATTTGGCGATCCGCCGCGGCATGATGAATTTATATCGCCACAAAACGCTACCGCGCGAACGTTTTGAACGCTATCGCCGCCGCTACACGCCTTATGGCACAACCGCATCTCTTTATTTATGGGCGTTGTCACATGAAGAAATCGTATGACGCCATTAATAAATGATTATTAATATCTCACCCTACTCTTCAAGATACTTCCCCCCCATTTTGTCTAACGCATTTGCCAACCTTTTAATATTCTGACATGACGGGTTTGGGCCAGTAAATTGTGAATTGCAGGTGTTTTTCATCTGCCCAACCCAATACGCTTTTAGAATAGACACATCAACGAGTTTCATGCACGCAATTCGTTCTTTAGTGATATATCGATTGCTGCAAACAGCTTCGGATACTTTCATTATTGCAGGGACAGCCAAAAGAGATTGCGGTTCACTGGAGATTGCAACAGCAGGAAAAGAGACCAAAAATACGAGCAGAAAATTTTTCATAGCAGCCACCTATATAAATTAATTTGAATGATAAATATCACTTCAAATTGTTACATAAATGTTGAATGAGATTTTGCTCTGGGGTGCGAACCCAATGATGACAATGTTAGATATATCTCTTGGGCTGGCATCTTATTGCTCAACGCCCAAGTTATTTTATTCACCCACTAAAATAGCGCGTTAAACCCCCATATTCATCACATCTTGATAAGCTGCGACCAGCTTATTACGCACTTGAATACCGAGCTGTAAAGATACAGATGACTTCTGCATGTTCACCATCACGTCATTTATGCCAACGCCGGGCACACCTAATTCAAAATTCTGCGCCAAAGTACGCGCTGTCTGCTGGTTTTCACTGATTTTACCGATCGCCGCTTTTAATTCACTCGCAAAACCGGCCTCTGCAGGCAACGTTTTCACTGAACCTGATGCTTGCAATGCCGTGACCTGTAACTGCTGTAAAACCCCTTCGATACCTTGAACAGACATACTCATCCCCAGAGTGCTTCAGTTGATCAATAACTGCGTGGCAAATCGATAAGTTAATGCGGTTACTTGCCATCAAACAGGTATCACTTTTTTCAGGATGACACCCTAACACATCATTTTTGAGCTAAAGCGGCTAAATAGACGCAAAAATACCGGCTTATTGAGCCATCGAATTTCCACTTACAGCAAATAATGGCATGCCGATAAAAAGGGATATCAGCTATTGATGCGTTATCGCTCACAGCATTTGGGAGTCTGTTTTGTTCCAACACATTAGTTACATAAAAAATACTAACTCAAACGTTATTCAGCTTGGCCAAGGACGTGTATGAATGCCTCGATAACTGGCGGTGAAAATCGTGAGAATACCTTTACGACGACACTGGCACGCCTACGCGCGAATCCCAAAATCCCACTGCTGATTGCTGCGGCTGCGGCCATCGCTATTATTGTCGCGCTGATGTTATGGGCTAAAAGCCCGGATTATCGCGTCCTTTATAGCAACCTGAATGATCGTGACGGTGGTGATATCGTCACGCAGTTGACGCAACTGAATATTCCCTATCGCTTCGCTGATAATGGCGGAGCGTTGCTGATCCCGGCAGATAAAGTGCATGAAACCCGTCTGCGCCTGGCTCAACAAGGTTTACCGAAAGGTGGTGCAGTAGGCTTCGAACTACTGGATCAGGAAAAGTTTGGCATCAGCCAATTTAGCGAACAAGTCAACTACCAGCGTGCTTTGGAAGGCGAACTGGCCCGCACGATTGGTACACTCGGCCCGGTACTGAATGTGCGGGTGCACTTGGCCATGCCGAAACCCTCACTGTTTGTCCGTGAGCAAAAATCGCCAACTGCCTCTGTCACGCTGGCCCTGCAACCGGGCCGCGCTCTTGATGATGGTCAAATCAACGCCATCGTCTATATGGTTTCCAGCAGTGTTGCGGGCTTACCACCCGCCAATGTCACCGTCGTCGACCAAACCGGCCGTCTGTTGACACAATCGGATAGCGCGGGCCGTGATTTAAACGCGGCACAACTCAAGTTTACCAATGAAGTTGAAAACCGCTTTCAGCGTCGCATTGAAACTATCCTGGCCCCGATGGTGGGTAGCGGTAATGTTCATGCGCAAGTGACCGCACAAGTTGATTTTGCCAGCCGCGAGCAGACTGACGAAGAGTACAAACCGAATCAGGCTGCCAACCAAGGGGCGGTACGCTCTCAGCAAGTCAGTACCAGTGAACAATTGGGTGGAACCAATGTCGGTGGCGTTCCCGGCGCGTTGTCCAACCAACCATCCGCAACCCCTGTCGCACCGATTGAAGTACCTCAGGCAACCCCTGCGGCAGGTGCTGGCACGGCGGCGAATGCCGCTACTGCAACGAATGCCGCTACTGCAGCGAATCGCCCCGCAACCGCAGCCAGACAAACCGTGACGTCCAGTAATAATCGTCACGACCAAACCACCAATTTCGAAGTTGACCGCACTATCCGCCATACCCAGCAACAAGCCGGTATGGTACAGCGCCTCTCCGTTGCCGTGGTGGTCAATTACGGTAGCGATAAAGCGGGTAAACCTATCGCGCTGAGTAAAGATCAATTGGCGCAGGTGGAATCACTAACACGCGAGGCCATGGGCTTCTCCACGGTGCGCGGTGACACATTAAATGTGGTGAACACACCGTTTAATGCCACTGACGATGCGAGCGGTAGTAGCTTGCCATTCTGGCAACAGCAGTCGTTCTTTGATCAATTGCTGAATATTGGTCGCTACCTGCTCATCTTACTGGTGGCGTGGATCTTGTGGCGCAAACTGGTGCGCCCACTGATTGCGAAAAAACAAGTGGCAGATATAGCAGCGGCGTCGGTCAATAACATTGTCCAGGCGGCACAAACCACTGAAGCAGCGAAACAAACTAAAGAAGAGCTGGCCCTGCGTAAGAAAAATCAGCAACGAGTGAGTGCTGAAGTTCAGGCCCAGCGTATACGCGAACTAGCGGATAAAGACCCACGTATTGTCGCGCTGGTTATCCGTCAATGGATGAGTAATGACCAATGAGCCTGACCGGAACTGAAAAAAGCGCCATCATGCTGATGACTCTGGGTGAAGACCATGCCGCCGAGGTGTTTAAGCACCTTTCCTCGCGCGAAGTTCAACAACTCAGTACCACCATGGCAAACATGCGTCAGGTTTCTCACCAACAGTTGGTTGATGTCTTGGCTGAGTTTGAAGACGATGCGGAGCAATATGCCGCATTGAGTGTGAATGCCAGCGATTACTTGCGCACCGTGCTGGTAAAAGCATTGGGAGAAGAGCGTGCCTCCAGTTTGCTGGAAGACATCCTGGAATCACGCGAAACCACCAGTGGCATGGAAACCCTCAACTTTATGGAGCCGCAGATGGCGGCCGACCTGATCCGCGACGAACATCCGCAGATTATCGCCACCATTTTGGTTCATCTGAAACGTGCTCAAGCGGCCGATATTCTGGCACTGTTCGACGAACGCCTGCGTAACGATGTCATGTTGCGTATCGCCACCTTCGGCGGCGTTCAGCCAACAGCATTGGCTGAATTGACCGAAGTGCTGAACAACCTGCTCGATGGCCAAAACCTCAAACGCAGTAAAATGGGCGGTATCCGCACCGCGGCTGAGATTATCAACCTGATGAAAAGCCAGCAGGAAGAGACGGTCATGGACGCAGTACGCGAATACGACGGCGAGCTGGCACAGAAAATCATCGACGAAATGTTCCTGTTCGAGAACTTGGTCAGTGTCGACGACCGCAGCATTCAGCGTTTACTGCAAGAGGTCGACAACGAGTCGCTACTGATAGCCTTGAAAGGTGCCGATCAAGCGCTGCGCGAGCGGTTCCTCAGCAACATGTCACTGCGAGCAGCAGAAATCCTGCGCGACGATCTGGCCACCCGTGGGCCGGTACGAATGTCTCTGGTCGAAAACGAACAGAAAGCCATCTTGCTTATCGTCCGCCGTTTGGCGGAAAGCGGCGAGATAGTTATCGGCGGCGGCGAGGATATCTATGTCTGATAGGATTAATGCCCTGCCCTGGCAACCCTGGTCACTGAATGACTTTGGCGGCCAACCTGAACCCACCGTTGCCGCGACGCCGCCGGATATCAGTATGCTGTTTACTGATGAGCCCAGATTGGACAGCGAGCCAACGCAAGGTGATGAACAGCAGACCTTGATGAATCTGCAACTCGAGGCCGAGAAGCAAGGTCGCCAGCAAGGATTTGCCAAAGGGCTACAAGAGGGTTTGGATAAAGGTTACCAAACTGGCCTGGAAGAGGGTCATCAACAAGCGCTGGCAGATGCTGAGAAACAGTTGGCACCCATCACCGCACACTGGCAAACCTTGGTCAGCGATTTCCAAAATACCCTTGATGCGCTGGACAGTGTCATTGCTTCACGGCTAATGCAAATGGCATTGGCGGCAGCTAAACAGATTCTGGGCCAACCGGCAATTTGTGATGGCACCGCGTTGCTGGCACAAATTCAGCAAATGATTCAGCAAGAACCGATGTTTGCCGGTAAACCACAATTGCGTGTTAATCCCAATGATCTCGCCGTGGTTGAACAGCGCTTAGGCTCGACCTTGAGTCTGCATGGCTGGCGTTTGTTGGGCGATAGCCAAATTCACCCAGGTGGCTGCAAAGTCAGCGCTGAAGAAGGTGATTTGGATGCCAGTCTGGCGACGCGCTGGCATGAATTATGCCGTCTGGCAGCGCCGGGAGAATTATGATGACTGCGCGCCTTGGTCGCTGGCTGGCTTCGATGGATAAATTCGAAGAACGTATTAGCCAATCAACTACCATTCGCCGTTACGGACGATTAACGCGTGCCACCGGTCTGGTGCTGGAAGCTACTGGCTTGCAATTGCCACTGGGGGCCACCTGTCTGATTGAGCGCCATGATAACGGCGAAGTACAGGAAGTTGAGAGCGAAGTGGTCGGCTTTAACGGCCAGCGCCTGTTCCTTATGCCACTAGAAGAAGTGGAAGGGATTGTGCCCGGCGCCCGCGTTTATGCGCGCATCACCACCGGTGGAGCCTCTGCCAGTAAGCAATTGCCACTCGGCCCAGAATTACTGGGACGCGTATTAGATGGCAGCGCCAAACCACTGGATGGCTTACCCGCCCCTGAAACCGGCTATCGTGCCCCGCTTATCACTCCTCCGATCAACCCATTACAACGTACCGCGATTGAACAGGTATTGGATGTTGGCGTGCGCACCATTAATGCCCTACTGACCGTCGGTCGTGGACAGCGTATGGGCCTGTTCGCTGGCTCTGGGGTGGGGAAAAGTGTGTTGTTAGGCATGATGGCTCGCTACACCCAAGCGGATGTCATTGTCGTTGGCTTGATCGGTGAACGTGGCCGTGAAGTAAAAGATTTTATTGAGAACATTTTAGGCCCCGAAGGGCGTGCGCGCTCAGT
>NZ_JBLWEX010000092.1:0-10184 GCF_048323875.1 Yersinia sp. LJYL362 | reverse complement strand
TGCGTGGCATCAACGTGGTAGCCAACTTGAACTCGGTTATTGTTGTGGTTCAGGTGGCAATCATGGTGGTATTCATGGGGCTGCTGATTCATGGTGTTTATCAGGGGGAAGGTGCGGGCACATTGGTTAGCCCACGTCCGTTCTATTCTGAAAATGCCCATTTGGTGCCGATGATAACCGGGGCCACGATACTGTGCTTCTCATTCCTTGGTTTCGATGGCATCAGTTCGCTGTCTGAAGAAACCCCGAATGCGGGCAAAGTGATCCCGAAAGCGATTTTCTTGACCGCATTGATTGGCGGCGTGATCTTTATTGTGGTGTCTTATTTCCTGCAACTCTATTTCCCGGATATTTCACGTTTCACTGATCCTGATGCGTCACAACCTGAAATCATGTTGTTTGTTGCGGGTAAATTCTTCCAGTCAGTTATTCTGTGCTTCTCCTGTGTCACGGTTCTGGCATCAGGTATGGCCGCACACGCCGGTGTTTCGCGTTTACTGTATGTGATGGGGCGCGACGGGGTATTCCCGGAGAAAGTGTTTGGTTACGTGCATCCTAAATGGCGTACCCCGGCAATCAACGTGTTGTTGGTTGGTGGTGTCGCGTTGTCGGCTATCTCGTTTGATTTGGTGACAGCAACGGCATTGATTAACTTCGGCGCGCTGGTGGCCTTTACTTTCGTTAACCTGTCAGTGATTTCACAGTTCTATATCCGTGAGCGTTGTAACAAAACGTTCAAGGATCATTTCAGCTACCTGATTCTGCCTATGATTGGTGCAGGAACGGTTGGTGTGCTGTGGATGAACCTGGAAAGTAGCTCAATGACGCTGGGCTTGGTGTGGGGTGCAATTGGCCTGCTTTATATGGTCTGGAAAACCCGTGCATTCCGTCAGGCACTGCCACAGTTTAATGGTGAACTGGCACAGTAACGGTGTTGCTATGCCGTTTCAGATGGCCGACAAAGTCAACTGAAGGGGAATCGTGCCGTTGGGGTCGTAGTCGCGTAAGCCCCTAGGTGCGGTAAACCCTTCACTCACTGTGTGACCTCAACGGAGCCTGAAGATGGCTCCGTTTTTTATTGGCTATTTATTACTGGTCGGGTTAGCTCACCAGATCCCTGGCATAGTCAAACAGGGCTTTCAGCAGTGCCAACTTCTCTTTATCGTCTTCATACTGGTGATAAAACTGCTCAAGTTGCAGCACATAGTCCTGTACTTTTTCTGGATTAAGCGCTTCGCGACGATGTTCTAACCAGCGCTGTTGCTCACTGTCGGTCAAGGTATTGGGATAATTACGTGCGCGGAAGCGGAACAACAATGCTTCCAACCGTGGGTCTTGGAAGGTCAAATCGAGTGCAGGTAGGTTTTGTGGCTCAGTTTGTAAAATGATTTTCATGGTGGCGCGGTCGGCATCACTGAAAAAACCGTTATACAGTTGGGCATCCACATCATCAGATACGGTAAACGGTTCGGCTTCAGCAAATAGAGCGACCACTTTTTCGCGTATTTGCGGATTTTGCCGTAATAATTGCAAATTTTGTAGGCAACGTTGGCGATCAATACCCAAACGATCGGCATTTTCCAGTAGCAAGGTTTTTGCGGGGGCGAGTACTGGGCATTTATTGATATGCACCAGTTTCAATGGCACGGCGGCATCTTGGGCACTGAGTTTATCGCGGCGAGTGTAGAGCCGTTCACGCAATGTATCGCTGTCTAGCTCCAGCAGGGGCGACATGTCACCCGCCAGATCGCACATAATGACCGCATTTTTATTCTCAGGGTGCCATGCCAACGGCGCAACCCAACTGGTGTTACCCCGTGCGGCACCAAACATGCCAGATACATGGACCAGCGGTGTCATATCTGCAATATCAATCAATGCGTTTATTTTGTGTTTACTGCGGTGCTGATAGAGGTAATCAAACAGCCGCGGTTGTGCTTGCTTGACCAGCTTTGCCATGGCGATGGTGGCATACACATCGGACATCGCATCATGGGCGTGTAAATGCTCGACGCCATTGGCTTTGGTCAAGTGCTCCAATTTGAAGCTAGGTAAACCCTCTTCGTTTTCCGGCCAAATAATACCCTCGGGGCGCAGGGCGTAACAGGCGCGCATCACATCGAGCAAGTCCCAACGAGAATTCCCCCCTTGCCAGCTGTAGGCATAGGGGTCATAGAAATTGCGGTAGAAAATATTACGACTAACTTCATCATCAAAACGAATATTGTTGTAACCCAGAATACAGGTGCCGGGCACATTAAAAGCCTGATGAATTTGGCGCGCAAACTCGGCTTCATTCACCCCATTAGCTAAGGCATGTTGCGGGGTGATGCCGGTTATCATCACGGCTTCCGGCTGCGGCAGGTAGTCATCTGCAGGAGCGCAGTAAACCACCAAAGGTTCTTCAATGATATTGAAATCTAAATCGGTACGTACCCCGGCAAACTGCGCTGGCCTGTCTAACGCGGGGCGCTGACCGAAAGTCTCATAATCATGAATGTAGAAAGTTGGTTGCTTGTTTTTATCTGACATTATGCGGTTTAACCCTTAATTCTCATATACCCGTCATACTCCAAGCTGCATGTGCGTTGGCTGCCTTCCCGCAACTCGAATTATTTTGGGTATCGCTATTCTTTATGATGAGCCGCGACCCGTGGTAAGCCGCAGAGGCCCATGGCATTAGCACTAGAATATCATTTCAGGTGGGGGGAGACGTCAGGATTTATTTTGAAATAATTATGTTTCAGCTAAAGTGTGTCGATTTCACTAATATTTACCTGCCGTTTACTTAGCTATTCATACAATCCGCCTACTGAATATAATAAGTAGGACTCATAGTGAAAACACTTCTGTTAACCGGTGCCACAGGTTTTCTGGGCGGAGCTGTGCTCGAAAAGCTATTGTTGGAAAACTCAGATTTTAATTATTTATTATTAGTCCGGGCCAATACACCGGAACAGGGGCTCTCCCGTATTAGAGAGAATATGGCAAAGTTCTACCTCCCTAATGGGCTGCTGAATAAAATTGATGTTAGCCATGTTTTATTAGGAGATTTGGCTGAACCGGATAGTTTTATTAATGACTCGCGTATTGATGGGGTGACACATGTTATTAATTGTGCTGCCGTCGCGTCATTCGGTAATAATCCGTTAATCTGGAAAGTGAATGTCGATGGCACATTAGCCTTTGGCAAAAGAATGTCGCAGGTTGTTGGTTTACAACGATTCATCCATGTGGGAACGGCGATGTCTTGCACTCCTGATGCCGATACTGTGGTCAGCGAGCAGGTTTTATCGGCAGAGGATGACGCGCATTTGGTGGAATATACCAAATCTAAATCGGCAATTGAGCGCTTATTGGCGCAAGAATGCCCAGGGCTACCCTTGGTCTTTGCCCGACCATCGATTGTAGTCGGACATACCCGGCTGGGTTGCCAACCGTCTAGCAGCATATTTTGGGTATTTCGCATGGCATTAATGCTGCGCAAGTTCATGTGCTCTTTAGATGATTATATCGATGTTATTCCAGTCGATTATTGTGCCGATGCTTTAGTGTGCATTCTACTGCATCCAAACTTACCCGAAAATATCTATCATATTTCAGCTGGCGAGAAGGGCAGTGTCAGCTTTGCTGAGATTGATCAGGCGATGTCTTCTGCGGCGCGCCAGCAACCCATGGGGACGGATTATCGTCAGGTAGAATATGGTGCATTGGTCCAAATGCGTAACCAATTGAAAGGGATTTTCGGCCCCTGCAATGAGCGCTTAATGCTAAAAGCTATGCGCTTATACGGCGCTTTTGCCATGCTGAGCGTGCGCTTCAGCAATGAGCGTTTGCTCAACCTGGGGATGCCTCAGTCGCCACGTTTCACTGATTATATTGCCTGTTGTGTTGAGTCCAGCTTTGGCCTGTCTATTGTGCAACAAATGGCGGTTGACTTTAAATAAGCTTATTTCCCCGTCTGGTGATACCTGACGGGGGATATTTATCCCCGCAATTTATTTCTGCTACTTTTGGTAACGGTTAATCCGATGCCAGAGTGTCATAACTCAGCTAGACTTAACTTTTGGTATCTTATTGGAAATAGGTCTGTTGTGCGCCTGAATAAAAAAATATCGCCACTGGATAACCTGATTTACACCCATTACCGCATTACCCATGCTTTGCGTATTACGCTAGCTTTTATCCTAACGTTCCTGATTATCCGTTTATTGGCCGTCCCGGAAGGCACTTGGCCGCTGATCACATTAGTGGTGGTCATGGGGCCAATATCGTATTGGGGTAATGTGTTATCCAGAGCCATGCAGCGTATTGGTGGGACGGTTTTTGGTGCAATTTCCGGCCTGATAGCCCTTTATCTTGAGTCATATTCGCTCACACTGATGCTGGTTTGGTGTGGGGTCGTCATGTTCCTGTGTGGTTACCTGACTTTGGGGAAGCGCCCCTATATGGCTTTGCTGATTGGTATCACGCTGGCAGTGGTATGTGGGTCAGCTCCGGGGGATATGACCACAGCCCTGTGGCGCAGTGGTGATGTCATTTTTGGTTCATTATTGGCATTGGTTTTTACCAGTGTCTATCCACAACGTGCCTTCACCCATTGGCGCATGCAGATGAGTGATAATCTGCGCGCCATCAGCCAAATCTATGCAGCTTATTTATCACCCAATGTTATTGAGCGCCCACGGCTTGAGCCGAAATTAAAAAACGCGCTCAATCAATCAGTTAAAATGCGTACTTTTATTGCGCCTGCGAGTAAAGAATCCCATATTAATAAAGATGTTTTTGAGGCTATCCAGACATTAAGCCGCAATCTGATTTGCACGCTGGAATTGCTGGTGGATGCCTATTGGTCATCGCGGGAAAGTCATTTTATTATGCTCAATGCGAAAGGCCTGCGCAGTACTCAGTTGATGACGATTCGTACCCTAAATACATTAAGTGACAGTTTGCGCGATGGTTCCCCAGCCCGTGAGCGCGAAGTTGCCGGTGAGCTGGGTGAAATCTCTACTGAGTTGAAATCATTGATGTTGGCCGTAAAGCAAGAGCGGCAGATTGAAACACCGATTTATGGTTATGTTTGGCTGAGCATGGAGTTAACCAAACAGCTTGAGGAATTGGATGAACTGATTAATATGACCTTACGCAGGTGATCTATCGGGTCTTAAGGCAGATGAAATTTCTGTCTGGTGGGTAAAGCAGGTAAGATAACTCAATGAATCTTGTCACCAGGTGCGGCAAAGCGGTATGGTGCAGCTAGCCTGGTTACCAGCAATTGAATTTGTGTAAAACTTAAGTGAAGGTATGAAAATGGATAATGCAAGTAAACCAACTTTCCAGGACGTTTTGGAGTTTGTGCGTATGTTCCGTCGCAAAAACAAGTTGCAGCGCGAAATCGTTGATAACGAAAAGAAAATCCGTGATAACCAAAAACGCGTTCTGTTGCTCGATAACCTGAGTGAATACATTAAGCCCGGGATGAGCATCGAAGAGGTTCAGGCCATTATCGCTAACATGCGTGGTGACTATGAAGATCGTGTAGATGATTACATCATCAAAAACGCTGATCTGTCTAAAGAACGCCGTGAGTTGTCGAAAAAACTGAAAGCGATGGGCGAAGTTAAGTAATATTCACCCGACATAGGGTCGCGTTTCCCAGCTGTTGACAAAGCCAAATGAAGGGGAAGCGTGCCGTTGGGGTCGTAGCGACGTAAGTCGCCGGAGTGCCCCTAGGTGCGGTAACCCCTTCGTTCACTGAGCTTATCAATAGGTTTGCTTCTAATAGAAAGGCTGGCATCAAGTGCCAGCCTTTTCTTTTTCTATCAATGTATTATTTTCTATCAATGTATTATTTTCTATCAATACACTAACTTGAGGGTTTATTCTGCCGCAAGAAACGAAATGCTGGAATTTTCGCACCTTTGACAAAGATAAACGCCAGCAGTAACGAACCCCACAATGCCATGGTGATATAACTACTCACGCCCATGATATTCAGCCCGCTCTCCAGCATTTGTAGCAGGAACAGTGCTAGCACAATGCCGACAATCTTACCAAACCCGCCATCAGGATTAACCCCGCCTAACACCGTCGCCAGGATAGTGATAAGTAACAGTGATTCGCCATAGGAGGCTTTGGCCGAGTTGAGCTTGGACATCATCAACAAGGCCGCGACGGCACACAGTAACGATGAAATCACGTACACCCAAATCAACGTGCGGCGAGTATTAATTCCGGAGAAGAAAGTGGCTTTCTCATTGGAACCGGACAGGTATATCTGGCGGCCAAGCGGGGTCTTGGCCAAAATAAGCCAAATAACCAACGCCACCGCAGCAAACAGATAAAGTGGTACCGGAACCCCGAGAAAATAGCTGCGATCCAATGCCAGTACATAGTTAGGGAAATTGGAAATCGCCGATCCTTTGGAGATAAGTACATTCACGCCTTTGAGCAAGGTCATGATGCCCAGTGTCGCCAAAATCGGTGAGACGCGGACAACTGAAATCAGCACTCCATTGATAAGCCCCACCACCAAAGCAATCGAAGCTCCCGCAAACAACATCAATATCATGGAACTGAATGTGGGCTCAAGATGGGTACACACCCAGGCCATCACTAGCGCACTGGCATTGGCGGTAGCAATGATTGATAGGTTGATACCGCCGGTCAGCATGGTAATTGCCATGGCCAGTGTTAATACTCCTGCGACAGGAATTTGTGAGGCAATGGATTGGAAATTGGCCGCAGACCAGAATACCTGCGGGATAAGCACACTGAACACGACGCCAACCAGCACCAGAAGTGCCACCAGCCAGCGCTCGGTATGATCACGTTGAGTAGTTTTCGACATGGTTATATCCCTACCTTATGACGTTGGCCCCAGGCGGTCACACTGATACTGATAACAATGACCAGACCGATGACCACGGTATGCCAGTACGACGAAATACCCAGTAAATTCAAACCATTTTGCAATATCGCCAGCAAAATCACCCCTAGCAAAGTGCCAGTGAGGGTGCCGCGCCCGCCAACAATACTGGTGCCCCCCAGTACCACGGCTGCTAGCACAGTGAGTTCATACCCGAGCAATGAGTCGGGAGCGACCGTCAAAACGGTATAGGACTGCACCACACCGGCAATGCCGGATAAAAAGCCCATATAGCCATAAACAAACAGTTGCAGCTTGAGGATACTGAACCCCATGCGGGAAGCCGCTTCCTGATTGCCGCCCAGCGCATAAATTTGCCGGCCAATACTGGTGCGTGTCATCAGCAGAGCCGTGACAATAATAGTCGCCAGTAATGTCAATATGGGTAACGAAAGACCATAGTCATAGCCATCGGCGGCGGTGAAGGAGAACAGCATTGGCCCATGTTCGAACCATTCGGGATAGGAATACAGCCAAATCCCCCGGCTGAGATACAGCAACAACCCGTAGAATATATTCAGTGTGGAAATGGTAATAATGATGGACGGCACGCGCAGGCGATTAACTAACAGCGCATTAATTAACCCCAATAATAAGCCGATACCACCGGCTAATGCGAAAGCTACCGGGAAGTTGCCACCAAACTTCACAATTAATGTCACCATGACATATTGCGAGATAATGGTCATCGCCGGGAATGAAATATCAATACCGCCAGAAATCAACACGATAAATAAGCCACAGGCCAAGATGGTCAACATGGCATAGTTATTTATCAAGTCATAAATATTGGCGAGCGTCAGAAAATCGGGGCTGGTGAAAGCAAGATAAGTCGAAATAATCAATATGGTGAAAGCCAACATCACTTCATGGCGTTTCAGATGTTCTTTATTGAATAGACCTGTTTTAACAACATCAGATTTATTGAGTGCATGGGGGTTAGCCATTTACTACCTCCGCAATGGCTGCTTCGCTGCTGTTACCTGGCAAGAACTCCTGCACCAGCCGCCCTGACCGCATCACTAAAATACGGTGGCTATTAAAGTAAGCTTCATCAATCTCATCACACACCATTAATACCGCGATCCCCCGTGCTGCCAGCGCATTGATAATATTATAAATACCGGCTTTATTGGCGATATCCACCCCCACAGTAGGCGAGTCGAGAATCAATATTTGTGGGTCAGTTGCCAGCCATTTGGCGATGGCAATACGCTGTGCATTACCGCCAGATAAGGTATTGACCGGCAAATCGCTATTACCGATTTTGATAGACAGGTGCTTAACCATGTCTTCGACCAATGTATCGACTCGCTCTGCACGCATCAGGTGGAAAGTATTTTTTAGCCGATGTAAAACGGTGGCGCTGATATTGTCGCGAATTGATTGCTCCATAATCAGCCCGGTACTCATGCGATCTTCTGAGACATAACCCACGCCTGCGGCAATAGCATCGCGGTTGCTGGTAAAATACATCGGCTTATCATTGATACGAATGGTACCTGACTCTGGTGCAGTTAAACCAAATAGACTGAGGCACAATTCTGTGCGGCCAGAACCCAATAAGCCGACCAGTGAGACAATTTCACCCGGATGCAATGTCAGTGAGATATCGTGATATTCATTACCACGGGACAGTTCTTCCACTGCCAGCACTGGCGAAAGTGAAGCGCTATACGGTGGCAGCACCTGAAAATCAAACTTCATGCCGGTCATCAGCCAGGCCAGCCGTGCGTTATCAACTTCAGCGGCAGGGTAGGTTCCGACCCAATGACCATCTTTGAGCACGGTAATGCGGTCTGAAATTTCCAGCACTTCGCTCAACCGGTGGCTGACAAATACCACGCAGATATTGCGTGATTTCAGTTCATGCACCACCCGCAGCAAGCCGTTAACTTCCTGCCGGGTCAGAGATGCAGTCGGTTCATCCATCACAATTAGCCGGGCATCCTGCGCCAGCGCACGGCAGATAGCGACTAACTGTTTCTGGGCAATGGGGAGGTCTTCAACCAATTCGTCCAGATTAAGATGGGCATCAATACTCTTGATGACACGCTCGGCGGTTTCCCGCATCTGGCGTTTATTCACCCACAGATGATGGTGATAATGGTTCATGGCGATATTCTCAGCCACGGTCAAGTTGGGGAATAATGATAAATCTTGATAAATCACCTGAATCCCCAGCCGGACAGATTCTATGGGAGTCAGGGTTGAATAGGTTTTGCCATCAATAGTCATCGTGGCGTCGGTATCGGGTTGGTAAACACCGGAGATAATTTTGATCAGTGTGGATTTGCCGCAACCGTTTTGCCCTGCAAGGCAATGTACCTCTCCGGGTAACAGGGTCATAGCCACCTTATTTAGCGCTTTGACGCCATAAAAGGTTTTACTGATATTTTCCAGGGTAATAAATGGCTGCATAGATCCTACATCCTCTTGATCCAAGCGGGTATAAATATCAGAGCCGGACAGGGCATCCGGCTCTGCAATAATTCAGTGAATCAATACAGTGAATCCACGTTATCTTTGGTAACTCGCAACACATTGTGGAACTGAATCAGGTGCTTAGCTTGATCCACTTCCGCTTTACCTACTCCTGGGATCTCCATGCCGGTTTCGATTTTCTCGCCTTTCAGCACTTTATCCGCCACGGCAGTCAAGGCATAACCGGCAGAGCCTGGGTCATAAGTCACGCCCATGGCGATATCGCCACTTTTCACCAACGATGCGGCCTGAGAGGGGATCATCATGCCGAACACATGGACATTGTTTTTCGCCCGTTTTTCTTTCACTGCACGGCCTGCACCAATCGGGCCTTGTGAACCGAAAGCAACAATACCTTTCAAATCACTGTGTGCTTTCATCAAATCCAGTGTGGTACGGCGTGAGTCATCAATGCTCTCAGCAACAGGCATACGGCTGGTCACTTCAAACATTTCCGGGTAATGCTCTTTCTGGTATTTAACAAACAAATCGGCCCACAGGTTATGTTGTGGTACGGTCAGGCTACCCACATAAATCACATAGCCGCCTTTGCCGCCCATGGCTTTTGCCATTTCTTCCACGTTATCGGCAGCGAATTTGGCGTTATCAATGATTTCGATATCCCAGTTAGCGCTAGGCTGCCCTGGAGATTCGTTGGTTAATACCACGATGCCAGCATCGCGCGCTTTCTTGAATACCGGTTCCAGCACATCGGCATCGTTTGGCACGATACTGATGGCGCTGACTTTCTTGGCGATTAAATCTTCAATGA
>NZ_JBLWEX010000091.1:0-10181 GCF_048323875.1 Yersinia sp. LJYL362 | reverse complement strand
GGCGTGAGCAAAACGAAGGTGCCATCTTGCGCCATCCTCCGGTAAACGGCGTTATTTTCACCGGCACGCCATACAGCGTTTTCAGCCAGGTCTCCAGATTGACCATGGAGCGCACCGAATGGGCAAAGAGAGTTGCAACTCGCTCTTTTTGTAGTGAGGGTTCCCCTTCACTAAACCCCGATAGCCCACGAATAGCGGCACTCAGCGGCATGGCGGAGTCAAACTCTGCCTGGGCATAAAAGTGATATTTCTGCCATGCCAAATAACGTAAACATTGCAGACGATGATTAAAAATATCAAAAAAGGCTTTAGCCGCCGTATCGCCATAGCGGTAATAGCGCTCGATCAGCCATTCGGTATAGGCGGTCGGCAGCGCTCCCATCGCCCCGGTTAAACCATGAGAGGCGACCTGCACCTGCCAGCGATTGTCAGCCAACGGCTTGATGGTGCCAACCTCACCCCGTTGTGCCTCAAGGGATAATGGCGATACAAAATAGAGCTGTTCCTCAAGCAACTGCTTGGGCTTGATGCTGCTCGACTTTTTCAGTTGCCGCAGCATGGCGCGCACTTGCTGGAAAAAGTTATGTTTACTGAGTGCCTTGCTTAGATCCACGACAACCTGCCCGCACTCACTGGCCAGTCACGAGTGCTGCCCTCAACGGAATCAATACAAGTGATAACGCGGGAAAAGCTATTGACCGGTGCATACAACGCCAGCAGACCATCGATAAAGCGGCACAGTAAAAAATACTCAACTTCTTGCTCTGCATCGCGCGAAAAAGTGATGGTTATTTCAACACCACGCGCCAGCGAGTGCGGGTCATTCTTCACTAATCGCGCCGTCACCGGCCGTGATTCCACCTGCTGGATAAGGTTGATTAATCGCTGAACCGAGGGCTTTTCGGTGATGTTATACAGAGCCAGTGTCTCTTTGAGGACACGCGTGCCCTCCGGGCCACTGAACAGCATGTGATTGAGAGACATTTGTGAAATTAACCGCCAGCGAGCGCCCTGTTTTGTTGCCGCGTTCACTACTCGTGTGGGGCGGGTTAAGGCATTAATTTTGACCCCCGCCAGCGGGTTCTCTGACTCAAAATCACCGCCAGGATTGCCATTGAGCAAGGTGGAGGGCAGGTCACCATTGGTACAAGTCAGCTGTAGGCTAATAATATCGCTCTCAGGTAACAGCGGTTGCTCACTGCGATCCGAAAAGGCGATAAACAGAGCCGAAGTGATCGCGCCGTCATGAACAGACTCCCGCCGCATTGCCTGCCAAAAAATATTGTTCTCGGTGCTAAGCCCTGAATGGTCTAGCCCAAACAGGGGATAAACCGTGCGGCTCTGGGTGTCATTACCCTGTTTACATAAGGCCTGCACCCGATCAATAGACCACACCTCGATAGAGTCCTGATGGCGAATATCGGGCACCACCGGGTATTCCGCTATTTGATGCAGCGGAGCAATGGGTTCTGCTCTTTGCTCAAATAAATTGATGGCTGGCGTGCAATGCAGTTTGAAAAGGCTTTCATCAACGGATGCAGCCATTGTCTCCAACTGGCGAGCGGTGCTACCACGATTGAACTTAATCACAAAAGTCAGTTTGCTTTGGCTATTAGCCGAAAAACCGGGCGGCAAAAGTAAATCAATAAAATGAAACTTTTGTGGAAAAAGAAAATAATCCAGCAATAAAGAGTGTATTGGCGACACCCGAGAATCTGTTGCCAACAAGTTTTCATTTTTTGCAAAGCCAACCGCTTGTATTCCCTCAGGTAATAAATCATAAGATTGCTGTTGATGAAGTAATGAAAAAGACAGCACTTCACTGCACAGCAAGGTATAAATAATATTGACCATGGCATTCGAACCATTGAGGAATAACCGGACTGACTCCCCACTGAATATGGCCCCGGGCCAGACCTGCAGTTGCAACGTCAAACGCCATATCATCTCTTCTTCATCAAGCTGCAAACCGGCATGACTCAGGTTCACTGGTAGCAAATTCACCGGATACGAGGTGCGAAATTTACAGGTGCGCCCGCTATCCGTTTTGCTGTACAGCGCAGTTCTGGCCGCTATAACATTGCTTTCGGTTAAGGCCCCGACTTTGACATCAGGCTCCATCTGCACAATACACACCGAGGGAAAAGGCCTGGCAAACTGTGGCGCCATTACCGTTAGCAAGGCATCGGTCGTCTCTGGCATATCTTCATCCAGCCGCAACTGAATTTGAGCCGAGATCAGCGAAAAGGACTCAATTAATCGTTCAATATGCGGATCTTCTGAAGAGCCTTCAGACAAACCCAAGCGGTGTGCTACCTTAGGGAACTGGAGCGCAAATGCTTTGCCGTATTTTTTTAAAGTGGAGAGTTCTCGCTGATAATAAGCCAGCAGTTTGGTCGCTAACATGATTACACTCGTTACTCCAATAAAGAAAAACGACTTATTACATCGTCCCACATAATCCGATAACACACCGGCCCATCAATAGACTTTGCTTGTATGATGAAATAATAGAATGACCCATTTTTATTTTCAGCTGTAACCTGGATATCATGTAACCGAGGTTCAAAACGAATCAATGCCGTCTTGATGCGTGCTGCTAAAATAGCGGCAATATCTATTTTATGAATATCATGTTCAAATACATCACTGACGCCATAATTTAAAATTGACGAGTTAACCCATGGAGTATCAGAAATATTGTTCTCACAAGGTCTGGTAGATAAAATCATCATAATCTCTGCAGAAAGTATGCTATTTTTAGCTCCCATTATTGATCCTGACTGCTGGCTATCATCCACGTTATTATCTGAAAGACTGATTAATAATGAGTGCATATTTCATTATCTCTAAATGACAGCGTGTTGCCACGCTGTCATTATAATGAACTTACTGGGCTTCTGCAGTTACAAAATCGTAACCTTTAGGCCCTATTTTCAGAACATTACCATCTTTCGCGACAGTATGTGACTCACGTTTAAACGATGAAACAGCCAGAGAATAAATGTTAACAGCAACACCATCATCTAACATGTTAGTTGTAGCACTCGAAATGCAAACATTCGTTAGAGTGATTTTCCGGTTCTCAATTATTTTACCCTTATTTGTAGTCACCTTGACAATGACAACTTCCTTGAAAGATTCATTACTGAGTATTTTCGAATTAAGAAGCTCATCGGAATTAAAATCATCAATCTTCTCAAACCTGACATCATCAATTTGAACACCAGAACTTGCTAATACACCTGCATCGTTAGGGTTAATATTGGCATATGTGGTAAAACTTAAATTATTAATAGGAATATAATCTGTATATCCTTTAACTTTAACAGTACCTTTAATATCGGGGAATTTAATGAATAACGATTTAACTTCAGCCATAAATAGTTTCTCTTACAAGTTTAATTATTATGCACCCGTAGATGCAGGGAGCTCAGCAACAAGGCGTAGTGACATGCTTAGGCCTTCTAACTGAAAATGGGGTTTTAAATAAGCAACGGCACGATAATGCCCGGGCGCACCCGGCACATCGACAACTTCAATAGTTGCGTCACGCAATGGATGACTAGCCTTTATAATCGGGCCAGCATCGTCAGATCCAACAACATACTGATTAATCCAATTCTGCAGAAAATGTTGACAGTCTGACTTAGACATAAAACTGCCGACCTTATCGCGCACAATAACTTTCAGATAATGCGCAAAACGCGATGTGGTCAGAATATATTGCAACTGGCTGGAAAGCCTTGCGTTAGCATTAGCCAGCTCTGATTCATACTTACGCGGTTTATTGGCTGATTGAACGGCAAAAAAAGCAGCATAGTCAGTGCCCTTGCAATACACCAATGGGATAAAACCAAGATCTGCAAGTTCCTTTTCCCGGCGGTCTGAAATGGCCACTTCGGTTGGACACTGCATGACTTTCTCGCCAGTTTGCGAAATATAGTTATAGGTCGGTAATGCTTTAACTAAGCCACCACCTTCGACACCACGGATCGCTGCACTCCAGCCGTGCTCTTCAAAAGCTTCAACTATTCTGCCCGCCAATTCATAAGCTGCATTGACCCATAGGTAGCTGTCGCCGCCCTTGTCTTCATCAATGTTCTCTTCAAAATTGAACATCTCAATAGGAACCGTTTTCGCTCCGTAAGGTAATCGACCAATCACTCGCGGCAAGGTCAAGCCAACGTAACGCGAATCATCGGTTTGGCGGAAAGATTTCCAGCGAATATAATCAGAGGTATCAAATAATTTACCCAAGTCGCGTGGACGCGGCATTTCCGAGAACGAGTTCATAGCAAACATGCCAGAACTTGCTGCTGTCAAAAATGGCGCATGTGCCGCTGCAGCAACATGAGAAATTTGCTCTAACAGTTGAACATCTTCGGGCATAGCATCGAATTCAAAATCGCCGACAAAAGCCGAGAATGGCTCGCCACCGAAAGTTCCGTATTCACTCTCATAGATATTTTTGAATAGGGAAGACTGATCGAAATCAGAAGCTGATTTAAAATCACGTACCAATTCCTTTTTGGTGCAATTAAACAGACGAACTTTGGTATTTTCGGTGGTACTGCTCTGCACTAACTTATGTAACCCACGCCAGGAAGATTCCATTTTCTGGAATGCCGGTGCCTGGATAATATTGCTCACCTGCGCAGATAACAGCGCATCAATAGCAGCAATACGTGCCTCTATGCTGCCCACCAAATCGTTAGAAACAATAATTGCGCCAGAAGCAACATCAGTCAGAAAATTATCAAGCTGATGCTTTAATTTACCGCGATCTTCCTCGCGACGAATAGCTTGGGTATCATCAATAATTTGATCAAGGTAATCGCGTGGGAGTTCAGTTTTAGAAACTGCATCCAGGATTTGAATATCACTCATTTCAAATCCCCTTGTGGATCATCAAGGTTGGTATTTCCTTGTTGATTCAATAGTTCAACCAGTTGGTCTTTTAAAGCATCATTACTGGCTGTGCGATTACGTAATTCGGTTAATTGCTCGCGAAGAGCCAGCAAGTTCTTTAGAGGTTCAACTTGCATGGCGATATTCTCAGGTGAGAAGTCTTCCATCGAATTAAACTGCAAAGAAACCGCTAATTGCCCATCTTTACCCGGAATGGTGCTATCAACCTGTAATTCAATACTTGGACTTAGGCCTTCCATAACATCATTGAAATTATCTTTATCAATGTGCGTGAACCGGCGATCTCTGAGCGATTCTTCTTGCTTAGCAAAATCACCAACCACACCTAACACTAAAGGAAGTTCCTTCTTACTTTCTGAACCACCGTTTTCTATATCATAGGTAATCTGAACGCGTGGTGCGCGTACTTTCCCTAACTTAGTTTGAGTATTACTCATCTTTAAATACCTGTATTATTTAATGCTTAATATATTATCAATCAATTATATGGACATATTTTACAGAGTTTTATCAATAAGTATTTAGGACAAAACGTCATTCCGATGGGATTTATCTGCAAATACATTATTGATAAAACAAATTTAATTCATATCTAATTTTAGAGTCATTACAGTGGGTGTATTACCCTAGGATAAAAAATATAAATTTCACACTGCTAGTAACTGTTGAGCTTTAATCACTAAATGCACGGTCGAATTAACCCCCAATCGTTTCATTAGCCCTATTTTTAAAGCACTCACGCGTTTTATTGGCACCGAAATCTTTTTTGCAATCTTATCATTATCATTACCCTGAAGTATGCTCTTCAATAACGTTAACTCCAGTTCAGATACGCCTTTTTTTTCCATTTCACTGTTTTTTTTCTTTGAATTATAGGGAAAGCAGGCAAACCCAGTGCTGACTACATTAATGACATTATAAATACTGGCAAATTTATCCTTCTTTGATATACAACTGGCCAGCCCCAATTTCCGGTACAATGAAAAACAGCTTTCACTGTTCACCAAAGAGGAAAAAAGAATAATCACAGAAGAGGGTGAGATTGTTGGCATCATACTCATTAAGTCATAGCTATCTGACAGGATTTTATCATTACCGATAAGCAGAATATCAGGTTTTCTCGCTGCGATATCTGAGACCAGCTCTTTGCCTTGCTTGTTACTACAAAAGACATCAAAACCGTTATCAGCTAATTGAGAACTTAACCCCAGGCTAAAGAAGTTGTCCTCATCAATTAGATAGATGGTTTTATTTTTTATGGCATTATCATTATTTTTCATAGCAACTCGCTTATTTTCAATCGCAAAATTCTTTTTTGCTAAACCTTGGGAGCACTTCACTCGAACAACACTTATCAACTGACTCGACAAAAATAGGGCCAAACACTTGATAAAGGACATGATAAAGACATTTCCCGCTATTTGATAATTGTATCGTTTATGTGTTAAGTTATAGATAATTAATCCGATAAAATTAAATAAATAGATTTATGCTCTAAACAACATAGTTAAACTCAAGAATAAAAGGATTAAATAATTTATAAAAATCACACAAAACCTTATTAACCACCCTATCCAAAAGGTTATTAACCGCATATCGGCATCTTAGTGGCACTGCCCCGTCGACCATTAGAGAATTTGTATTTGTTCATTAGCGATTTCCAGGACACATGTCAGCACCGACAGATTTGCACGCATTAATCAGGCTCGGACACGATCACGGATTTCTGGTAAGGTTCCGTCTTTGCCTCGCTGGCGATAGCTCCTCTGCCCTTGTGATACGCTCACCGGCCTGTGGGTTGTTTAATCGTGCTCTATCTTCAGTATTATCGATTGTGTGTACGATCCCGCCACGACGTCGCTTGGATCCACTCGCGTCTTAATCGTTATAGGTACGCCGGTTGTCGCGTCGCCGTCGACGCGGATGGTTTTTGGTGCAGTGATCGTAGACACAGCCCCCGGCGCGTAGGTAATTATGGGTGTCTCTATGGCGATGCGGAGGTCAGTTGTGTTATCGCATCGGACTCGGACGTTACCCAGCCATTGTTTGGTTTGACTCTCTCCGGGATGCATTGCTGCAAGCGTTATCGCGGTGGCCTCAGTTGCGCATCGTGTTGGAGGTGGCTCTGGGTATAGGTGCGATTGGTGGTAAGAACGAGCTCCCCCTTCGTACTCCTTATATATCACCTGCAGTTGTTTTACAGTTCGTTGTTTTTGGATCCCCTGGAACGCGGCCTTCCGACCTCGCGTACAGTTATTCAGCACGGTGGCGCACATTTCGGGGAGGCCTGACCCGTTGACAGATTGCCACGTGCCAGTATCATCATACAAGACTTGGTACCCCTCGAGATCGCACCTATAGAGATGCCCATGCGGGAAGTTGCAATTCCGCTGGCCAAGGAGGTTGACAGTCAGGGTCAGCGTAGTCCGGTCCTCCCACCTAGGGTTAGTCAGATCACCCACGGCAGCGTGCAATCCGGTCATTTGCGTTAGCCACCCAAGGAGCAGGATGACGGGGCCGGTCGGCGGGCGCCCCTTTATTTCAAAAGCTTTCATGTTCGTTTCACTTTTAACTTCTTGTATTTTAGGCAAACGATATCTTCAGCCGCGCTTATATCGCCCAGCCGCCAGCATACCCTCTGCCCATGTATTCCATCGTGCCTCATACGCCTGCACCAGTACGTCGGTTTCTGTCGCTGACAGTCTCTTTCGTCTGGCTTGCTCATAAAGCCGCACGCGGCGTGCACGATGGTTCTCTAACGCTCGTGGCGCTATGGAGGGGCCCTTGGCGCCAAACCATAACCCCAGCCAATCAAATCCATGTTCAATTTTCCCCACTTGGGTTTTGTCCGGGTGAATACTAAAACCACCCAAATCAAAAAAAGTCGCCAGTTGTTTAACCATCCGCCGTAATGACCATCGGGTGCGGGTAAATAGCAAAAAGTCGTCCATATAGCGCACATAAAATATTTCTTCCCTGGAGGCAAAATAGCTATCAACATGGTGCAATAGGCTGGCGCCAATCATCGGACTCAAGGCACATCCTCTGGAAATGCCGGTGATTGGCGTATGAATTTCACCGCCGTCTTCAACACTGTAATAGAGGTATTGCTTTAGCAAGTCTCTGAGGATGGGAGACTGAACACGCCAGTTGATTTGGCTTAATACCTGCTGTTTGCGAATATGGCGGTAGTAGCCACGAATATCTGTACGATAGACAAAACGCCACTCTTCGTGCTGCAAACAAGCCGCGACATCAGCAATTGACCTTCTAACACCACCATGCCCTTTTACGTGCACGCACCGTTGATGAACCGGTAAATCCTTCGCGACTTGCAAAGCGACCCACTTCAATACCAGCGCATCCCTTGCGCTGCCCAGTGGAAGCGTAAGTGCCACACACCTGCATTGGCGGGAGCATTACATCGGCAAAGGCACAGCCATTGGTAAGCATCTACCCATGCTGATATGGGTGGCGTTATCTGGATTTTTCATAGCAACTGCAACTCGCTTATTTTCAATCGCAAAATTCTTTTTTACTTAGCCTTGGTAGCACTTCACTCGAACAGTACTGTTCAATTTGCTCAGCAACAATAGGGCCAAACACTTGATTAAAGACATGATAAAGACATGTCCCGTCATTTGATAATTGCATCGTTTACATGTGAATTTATAGATAATCAATCTGACAAAATCAAATAAATAGATTTATGCTCTAAATAACATCATTAAATGCAAAAAATTAGGATTAAATAATTTAGAGCAATCACACAAAACCTTATTAACCACATTATCTAAAAGGTTATTAACCGCATATCGGCGTCTTAGAGGCACTGCCCCCTCGACCATTAGAGAATTTGTATTTGTTCATTACCGGTATCCAGGATATCTGTCGGCACCGACAGATTTGCACGCACTAATCGGGTTTGGACCCATTCACGGATTGCAGGTAAGTCCCGTCTTGCACGTCGCTGGATATAGGTCCTCAGCCCTTGTATAGGCTCACCGGCCTGGTGGGAGGTTTAGTCGGGCTCTATCTTCAGCACTATTGCTTGCGTATACGATCCCGCCACGACGTCACTGGGATCCACACGCGTAGTAATCGTTATCGGTACGGCGGTTGGCACGCCGTCGTCTACACGGAGTTTCGTTGGTGCGGAGATCGTAGAAACCGCACCCGGAGTGTAGGTGATCGTTGGTGTCACAATGGTTATATGGAGGTCGGTCGTCATACCGCATTTGACGCGTACAGAGTCACGGCGGTCGTTTGCGGTCTGCCCGGGGTGCATGTCGCCTAGTTTGATCGATTGGCTATCGAATGTGCACCCCTCAGGACGCGGAGGCATTTGTCCGTCGCTATCGATGTTCCCCAGCGACTGCCTTATCATTGTTTGTACGCGCACTTTTTCGATTTTTTGGTTCGACAGTCCTACGAAGGTCACGGTTTTCCCGTTCCAGCATATGTCGAGGTCGGTCCACTGATCGCACTGTGGTAGCCCATCGCCTGTCACCTTTTTCCAGTCTTGTCCCTCGTATTTGACCCCGTAGTAAACCGCACCGCAGCCAGTATGTTCGCAGCGTGTGCGTCCCACGTTTGCGACTGTGGCAGACAGGCGGTTTATCCCTGTCCATTGAACGTTCACGAGATCGCCAGCCGGCCATTCATTATACGCGGCTACGGGGGTAGACCATGACAGGGCAACGACGACGGCGATGAGCGGATAGAACTTTACGGTTGCTTTCATGTTCGTTTCACTTTTAATACTTCTTGTATTTTAGGCAAACGATATCTTCAGCCGCGCTTATATCGCCCAGCCGCCAGCATACCCTCTGCCCATGTATTCCATCGTGCCTCATACGCCTGCACCAGTACGTCCGTTTCTGTCGCTGACAGTCTCTTACGTCTGGCTTGCTCATAAAGCCGCACACGGCGTGCACGATGGTTCTCTAACGCTCGTGGCGCTATGGTGGGCCCCGTGGCACCAAACCATAACCCCAGCCAATCAAATCCATGCTCAATTTTCCCCACTTGGGTTTTATCGGGGTGAGTACTGAATCCGCCCAGATCAAAAAAAGTCGCCAGCTGTTTAACCATCCGCCGTAATGACCATCGGGTACGGGTAAATAGCAAAAAGTCGTCCATATAGCGCACATAAAATATTTCTTCCCTGGAGGCAAAATAGCTATCAACATGGTGCAATAAGCTCGCACCAATCATCGGACTCAAGGCACACCCTCTGGAAATGCCGG
>NZ_JBLWEX010000090.1:0-10141 GCF_048323875.1 Yersinia sp. LJYL362 | reverse complement strand
GCGATATCTGGGGTTACATTGCATTGAATCATTTCAAGCAAAAAACCATTGCTGGCGAAATTGGCTCAAGCACCATGCCACATAAAGTGAACCCAATTGATTTTGAAAACTCAGAGGGCAATCTGGGCCTGTCCAACGCGGTGCTGGGCCATTTAGCCAGCAAACTTCCCGTTTCGCGCTGGCAGCGAGATCTGACTGACTCGACTGTGCTCCGTAACTTGGGGGTAGGCTTGGGTTATGCATTGATTGCCTATCAAGCGACCATGAAAGGCATTAGCAAACTGGAAGTCAACGAAGCGCACCTGTTGGAAGAACTGGATCATAACTGGGAAGTTTTGGCCGAGCCGATTCAAACAGTTATGCGCCGCTATGGCATTGAAAAACCATACGAAAAATTGAAAGAACTGACCCGTGGTAAACGTGTCGATGCAGCGGGTATGCAAGCCTTTATCGACAGTCTCGCGCTGCCAGAAGAAGAAAAAACCCGGTTGAAGGCCATGACCCCCGCCAATTACATTGGTCGTGCCACAACAATGGTCGATGAATTGAAATAATGCTTTAATTTCAACATCAGGTGGCAAACCCACGCCACCTGAATAATCCCTTATCTCCTCGCGCACTGCCCCTGTTTAGCCCCGGTTTAGTCGTTGTCATTGATAATGCTGTTGATGCCAAAAGGACGTTACACTCGCTGGAGCTATTATCATTATGTTGAAGCAAACACTACTTTCTCTCGCCCTAATGGGGACATGCACTGCCGCTATGGCAGCTGATTACACTTATGTAGCCGGTGGCCTGCAATATGGTTCAATCAGCAGCAATGAGCGTTTCGATAAACAATTTAATCAAAGTCAGTACAGCCATATCGGTCACCGCGATATGGGCGGTATCTACCTCAATGGTGGTTATGGTTTTGATAATGACCTGTTTATTGATGGTCGTATAAGCAGTATCGCTAATAATGACCGCGGCCTTGCCGAAGCGGTCCTCGGGCTGGGTTACCATTTCGCTTTCTCACCCAATATTGATTTTTATACCTTGGTGGGCGGTAGCCGCCATGCAATGGTATTTGATGCCAGCAAAGACGGCAAAAAAACCAATACTTACAATAGTGCTACAGGCGAAATTGGTATCAAAAGCAAGTTATCGCAGGATATCGGTCTGGATGTGGCCTACCGTTTGGCAAACTATGATAGTCGTGCATTCCATGAAGCACGGATAACAACTGATTATGCACTGACACAAAGCCTCTCTGCAGAAGTCGGTTATACCTACCATAACTGGAAAGTCAGTGATCAAGCGATACAGACAGGTTTACGTTACACTTTCTAAGTCACTGTTTTAATTTTCACTTGTCGGGTAATATTAGATTACCCGGTTAATGTCTTATCGAGGAATGTGGTATGCGGGTTTTAGTTGTCGAAGATAATGCTTTGTTGCGTCACCATCTTACGGTGCAAATGCGTGAAATGGGCCATCAGGTTGATGCAGCAGAAGATGCCAAAGAGGCAGACTATTTCTTGCAGGAACATGCCCCAGATATCGCCATTATTGATCTTGGTTTACCGGGTGAAGATGGCTTAAGCCTTATCCGTCGCTGGCGTAGTCATCAGACAAATTTGCCAATTCTGGTGCTGACTGCGCGGGAAAGCTGGCAAGATAAAGTCGCCGTACTGGAAGCCGGTGCAGATGATTATGTCACCAAGCCTTTTCATCTGGAAGAAGTTATCGCCCGTATTCAAGCATTGATGCGGCGCAATATCGGCCTGGCCTCCCAGATAATTGAATTCCCTCCGTTTCAAATTGATCTCTCTCGCCGAGAGCTGTGTGTCAATCAGCAACAGATTAAACTGACCGCTTTCGAATACACTATCATTGAAACCCTTATTCGTAATGCAGGAAAAGTGGTCAGCAAAGATACATTAATGCTACAACTCTATCCTGATGCAGAATTACGTGAGAGCCATACTATCGATGTATTAATGGGTCGTTTACGTAAAAAGCTGCTGGCAGAACATGAAGGCGAAGTGATTACAACCATCCGTGGTCAGGGATACCGTTTTGACGCCAACTAGACATCATGTTCAGGACAAATAGCAAGCCCTTCTCTCTTCGTGCTCGTTTTCTTATGGCGACAGCAGGTGTCATCCTGGCGCTGTCGTTATCATATGGTATGGTCGCCGTCGTCGGCTATATTGTCAGCTTTGACAAAAATACCTTCAGCGCCCATCGCGGTGAAAGTAATTTGTTTTTCAGCTTAGCCCAATGGCATGACAATAAGCTGAGCATCTCGGTACCGCCAGAGCTTGAGCTGAATATCCCGACGCTGGTTCTAATTTACGATAAAGATGGCAATATCCTGTGGCGTCAGCGGCAGGTGCCCGAACTTGAATCTCATATCGAAAAAAACTGGTTACAAAAGCCGGGATTCTATGAGCTGGATACTGGAACACATATCAGTAGCATGATGTTGGGTGATAACCCTAAAGCGCAAGACCAGTTAAAAAAATATGACGATACAGATAACAGTGCTCTGACTCACTCTGTATCCGTCAATACTTACCCCGCAACCTCCCGCTTACCACAGCTCACGATTGTAGTTGTCGATACTATCCCACAGGAATTGCAGCGTTCAGATTTGGTTTGGAACTGGTTTAGTTATGTCTTACTGGCGAA
This sequence comes from Yersinia sp. LJYL362, assembly GCF_048323875.1. NCBI lineage: Bacteria > Pseudomonadati > Pseudomonadota > Gammaproteobacteria > Enterobacterales > Yersiniaceae > Yersinia > Yersinia sp. LJYL362. Next base: position 7,465 of record NZ_JBLWEX010000090.1, on the reverse strand, counting down.
TTTACTGTTAGTTGTCCCCTTACTTTGGCTTGCTGCCTATTGGAGCCTGAGGCCCATCAAAGCACTGGTCAGTCAGATAAGTCAGCTAGAAAAAGGTGAACGCGATCAGTTAGATGAGAATCCACCGCGAGAATTACAGAGCTTAGTGCGCAATCTCAATATCTTGCTCACCAATGAACGTCAGCGTTATACCAAATACCGCACCACACTTTCCGACCTGACTCATAGCCTCAAAACCCCGCTAGCAGTATTGCAAACGACGCTGCGTTCTTTACGCACCGGTAAGCAAACGACTATCGAGGAAGTCGAGCCTATCATGCTAGAACAGATCAGCCGCATCTCTCAGCAAATCGGTTATTACCTGCACCGTGCCAGTATGCGTTCCGAGCATAACGTATTGATTCGCGAGATCCACTCAGTTCCCGCTCTACTCGATAGCTTGTGTAGTGCATTAAATAAAGTTTATCAGCGAAAAGGTGTGGTGCTGACGTTGGATATTTCGCCTGAGGTGACTTTCCTTGGGGAGCGAAATGACTTTATGGAGGTCATGGGTAATGTTCTGGAAAATGCCTGTAAATACTGTTTGGAGTTCGTCGAAATAACCGCCCTGCACTCAGAAAAACAGCTCACTATTGTCGTTGACGACGATGGTCCTGGCATTCCAGAAAGCAAACGACAGTTAATTTTCCAACGTGGGCAGCGAGTCGATACTTTACGCCCTGGGCAAGGGCTGGGATTGTCCGTTGCTGCCGAGATTATTGAACAGTATCAAGGCAAGATAACCATTACTGAAAGCCCCTTGGGTGGAGCAAGAATGATGGTAACTTTTGGCCAGCAGCATGATTATCATGCCGATTAATAAAATTTGCCTGCCCTCTGATATTGATGACAGGCAACCGTTATATACTCGTCACACTTCAAGCTGCATGTACGTTGGCTGCGCTCGTTACTCGGCCCGGCCATGGACCTCGCCTCTTCGAGGCCGCTGCAACCCGCGTTCAAATCAGTTCCTGACCGATTTGTTACCCGAATCACTTACAACGCAGTAAGCTCATCGGGATTATGAGTCTCATCAGAGACTCACCCTGCGGGCCAGCGCAAGCGCCGTTCAAAATGGTTTGCAACCAATTTGTCTTTTGCTTGCCGCTTTCCTGCAACTCGAATTATTTAGCGTATAATCACCTGCAAGTTCACCCCTCTCTTGGAATAAACATGGATTACCAACTCAGTCTCGATTGGCCTGATTTTCTGCAACGCTATTGGCAGAAGCGCCCTGTCATTATCAAACGTGGCTTTAAAAACTTTATTGACCCGCTCTCACCAGATGAACTTGCTGGCTTAGCCATGGAGAATGAAGTCGATAGCCGTTTGGTGAGTCATGAAGATGACCGCTGGAAAGTGAGCCATGGCCCCTTTGAGAGCTTTGATCACTTAGGTGAAACTAACTGGTCACTGCTGGTACAAGCGGTTGATCATTGGCATGAACCCGCAGCCGCATTAATGCGCCCATTCCGCCCGCTTTCTGACTGGCGAATGGACGACTTAATGGTCTCTTTCTCCGTTCCGGGGGGCGGTGTCGGCCCACATTTTGACCAGTATGATGTCTTTATTATTCAGGGCACGGGCCGCCGTCGCTGGCGGGTCGGTGAGAAAACGGAAATGAAACAACATTGTCCTCACCCTGACCTGCTGCAAGTTGGGCCTTTCGACGCCATTATTGATGAAGAAATGGAGCCGGGTGATATTCTTTATATCCCGCCGGGCTTCCCTCATGAAGGCTATGCGATTGAAAATGCATTGAATTACTCAGTCGGTTTCCGTGCTCCTAATGGTCGTGAACTGGTGAGCGGTTTTGCTGACTATGTACTTTCACGCGAGTTAGGCAGTTATCGCTACAGCGATCCGGATTTGCAGTTACGAGAACATCCGGCCGAAGTGCTGCCACAAGAAGTCGATAAACTTCGCGCCATGATGCTCGATTTAGTCCAGCAACCAGAGGATTTCCAAAACTGGTTTGGCGAGTTTATTTCTCAATCGCGCCACGAGCTGGATATCGCGCCACCGGAACCCCCTTATCAGGCGGGTGATGTCTATGAATTACTGCAACAAGGCGATAAATTACAACGCCTTACCGGATTACGTGTTCTGCGTATTGGTGATCAGTGCTTTGCTAATGGTGAGTTGATTAATACGCCACACAAACAAGCCGCCGATGCATTATGCCAACACTTCAGTGTGGATGCCCAACTGTTGGGGGATGCGCTGAAAGACCCGTCCTTCCTGGCGATGCTCACCGCGTTGGTGAATAACGGCTATTGGTATTTTAACGACTAATATTTCGAGCTTATTACGCAAAAATGCCCTGATAAACGGGGCATTCAGACTGCTGACAAACTCCAACGACTCAATATTGCAAGGTGAGGACAGGTAGAAGAGTAAAGCGTCCGCGCCACGGATGGCGCGGCTCGAGCCCCCAGGGAAGGGTTTACGGCGTCTTTACGATCTGCCTGTTCTCACCGTTACGGGCACTTTGTCATTAACCTCATTTTTATCAGTCAGTCAAACTGATGACTCTTTAGCGCGCTTAGCCGTCAATTCAGCAATTCGCATAATAACCGCCACCGCTTTTTCCATCCCTTCCAGCGTTATAAACTCATGTTTACCATGATAATTATAGCCGCCCGTAAAGATATTTGGGCAAGGTAACCCGAGGAAGGATAACTGCGCGCCGTCAGTGCCACCACGTATCGGTTTCATGACGGGGGGGATATCACAATCATGCATTGCTTGCTGAGCTATCTCGATGATATGTGGATGTTTAATAATATGCTCACGCATATTGTAATAACTATCATCTATAACGATTTCAATATAGCAATCACGGTGTAAACCTTTACCTACCCGTTTAGCGATATCTACCATGTTTTTCTTGCGTGCTTCAAAACCATCGCGATTAAAATCTCGCACGATATAGTGCATTTCTGCCCGTTCGACCGTGCCTTTAATGCTTTGCAGATGATAGAAACCATCATAACCCTCAGTACTTTCAGGGGTTTCATCCGTGGGTAATGCCTGATGAAAACGGGTTGCCAGTGATAGCGCATTGACCATCACCCCTTTGGCGCTTCCGGGATGCACATTATTACCGACAATCTTTATGGTCACCGATGCGGCATTGAAGTTCTCAAACTCCAATTCCCCCACGCCGCCGCCATCCACGGTATAAGCCCATTGGGCATCAAATTCAGCCACATTAAAAAATCGCGCCCCTTTTCCCACTTCTTCATCCGGCGTAAAAGCAATACGGATATCACCATGCGGGATATTGCTGTGCTTTAAGCGCACCATAGCAGTAATAATTTCCGCAATACCCGCTTTATCATCCGCGCCCAATAAGGTTTTGCCATCAGTGGTAATCAAGGTATGCCCAAGCAATTGATGCAAGACGGGGAACATGACCGGCGATAGAACCTCGTCGCCCATCCCCAAAGCAATATCACCACCACGGTAGTTTTCTACAATCTGCGGATTAACATTTTTACCCGAAAAATCTGGCGAAGTATCAAGATGGGCAATAAAACCAATGGTAGGGACCGGCCAGGAGACATTGGCAGGCAAGGTTGCCATCACACAGCTATGGTCACTCAAACTCACCTGAGAAAACCCCAGCGCCTGCAACTCATGTTGTAACGCCAGAGCCAGCTTGCGCTGCCCTTCAGTGCTCGGCACGGATTTTACATTGGCTTTTGCTTGTGTATCAAAAGAAACATAGTTGAAAAAGCGGTCGAGTAATTTGTCCATGGGCCCACCCTCATAATAGTGAATATCATTATGGGGAAGTGATCACCATCAAATATTGCGTCAGGTCAGTTTTAGACAAACTTAAGCCAGAATAAAAAAAGACAAACCAGGAACAGTGTCGAATGAATAAGAGCCGCTAATCATATTGCGGCTCTTATTCAGCAAGGAAATTTAGTCGCCTTGACGATTTTCACCGCGCGTGGTTAAAAATTCGCGCACATATTCTGGAACCACTTTACTGGCCAAACCGTAGTGTTTTTCATCAAACTGGCTCTCGACCTGGCTAGGCTCGAGATTTAGCTCGACAGTATGAGCGCCATGCAAGCTCGACTCATGGACAAACCCAGCAGCAGGATAGACATGCCCGGACGTGCCAATTGAAATAAAGAAATCAGCCTCAGCCAGCGCCTGATAGATTTCATCCATGCCCATTGGCATTTCACCAAACCACACAATATGTGGGCGCAACGGCGATGGGAATTGGCAACAATGGCAGCGCTCATCCGCACCGAGATCACCCGGCCAATCCAGTACTTGACCAGACTGGGTACAGCGCACTTTCAACAACTCGCCATGCATATGAATAACGCGCTTACTACCCGCTCTCTCATGCAAATTATCTATATTCTGAGTCACCAGAACGAAATTATCACCCAGCACCGCTTCCAAATCAGCTAATGCAAAATGGGCGGCATTTGGCGCAATATCAGGCTGCTGTAACTGGCGACGGCGGGCATTATAAAAAGCCTGAACCAGTTCAGGGTCACGACGATACCCTTCAGGGGTGGCAACATCTTCCACCTGATGCTCTTCCCACAAACCATCTGCCGCACGGAAAGTACGAATACCCGATTCAGCCGAGATACCAGCCCCCGTCAGAACCACCACAAACGGCTTCTTCATTTCGGATGTTGCGGCACTGTCTCGATGAAAAATACGAGAGCGAAAACGTTGATGTCGCAAGTGCTTATTCTTGCGAAACCGACACAACCGATGACGAATGCGCATAACCTTTTGCCTCTATTTTAGGTATTGTTATTTGCTATTGATTAATTAACGCTCAGACAAATGCAGGAACGCCGCCCCACGAACACCGCCCGCATCACCATAACGCGCTTTTTCAATACGCGGCAAGCGGGCTACTCGCAATAAATGCTGCGGCAACCGTTTTGGCAGTTCTTGATAAATATGCTCGAAATTAGATAATCCACCACCAATGACGACCAGATGGGGGTCCAGCATAGTCAATAAATTACCTAAACAAACAGCCAGTACATCCATAAACCTCTCAACATGAGCTACAGCCTTGGATTCACCGATGTTATAGTTTGCAATGATTTCAGTCGCGGGCAAAGATTGCTGGTTGAAATGTTTGTACATCCATTCAAAACCACGTCCTGAAATATAATTCTCAATACAACCATTATGCCCGCAACCACATGGCACTCGTGGAATATCTGCACCCAGAATATCCAGCGCATCTACTGGCAAACGAAAATGACCAAATTCGCCGGTGATATGGTTTCGCCCACTGACAATATTGCCGTTCACAATCAGCCCGCCACCGACGCCAGTGCCAAGAATCAACCCTAATACCGTTGGATAGTGGCGAAACTCAGGATCCCAAGCTTCCGACAATGCAAAGCAGTTAGCATCATTATCGATTCGAACTTCGCGCCCGATTAACCCGGAAAGGTCACCTTGTAAAGATTGCCCCATTGCCGCGGGGACATTCGCCGTGAATACCGTACCATCGTCGGCGTTGGGCAAGCCGGGAATGCCGATACCCACACTGCCTTCAATACCGCAAAACTCATCGGCTTCCCGGGTTAAATTTTGTAATGTTTGCAGTAATAATGAGTAGTCTTCACGCGGTGTCGGGACGCGCTTATGCCAGATTCGTTGCAGGTTGGCATCAAAAACGCCTAACTCAATTTTGGTGCCGCCCATATCAAAACCGTAATACATAAGATTGCCCCTTACCCATTATTGTCCAGAGAAATGACTGCCAATATGACTTATTTTTATATTCTTTTATTGCCCGCTCAACACCCGCGCCGGATCAATACGACTGGCACGACGAGCCGGATACCAACTGGCAATTAAACTCAACACCAATGCGGTCGCCAGCACACAAGCCACATCAAACCAGTGGAGTTCTGACGGCAAAAAGTCGATGAAATAGATATCACCCGACAAAAATTGATGCCCGATCAGCTTTTCTAACCCACGAATTATGTTGGTTAATTGCAAAGAGATAATGACCCCGGCGACCGCTCCGCAGACACTACCGATAAGCCCCGCCATCAAGCCATACCAGATAAAGATGGCTCGTATCAGGCCATCTTTAGCGCCTAATGTGCGTAACACCGCGATATCGCTGCTTTTATCTTTAACCGCCATCACCAGTGTGGAAACAATGTTAAAGCTGGCAACCCCGATAACCAATACCATCGCTAAATACATGATGGTGCGAATCATTTGGATGTCACGATACATATAGCCGTAGGTGCCAATCCAATTGCTGATATACACATAGGCATTCGAGACCTCACCGGCACTGCGTACCAGTTTGTTGGCGTTATAGACATCATCGACCTTGATGGCTATACCAGTGACACTGTCACCCATGTCCAGATATTGTTGCGCATCGACTAAAGGTACTAATGCCAGGCTGTGATCCAGTTGCCCACTCAATTGAAAAACACCCGCCACTTGCAAGCGAATACGCTTGGGTTGCAGTAATTTCATCTCAGGGTCGCTATTAGGGATCATGACTGTCAGCCATGACCCCTGCTTCACACCCAAGGCATCGGCCAGACCTTTGCCCAAAATAATCTGCTGCTGACCGGCTTTGAAATTGCCCCAGGCATGGTCCAGGACGAAGCTCGGCAATGCGCTAAGTCGCTGTTCGGCCTCGGGATCAACACCTTTGACCTGTACGGCACGCAGCTGTGTGCCGTTTTCAATCAAACCGGTGAAATTGATATAAGGTGCCGCTGCCACGATACCGGGTACTTTTTCAATCCGCTGTAAAGTTTGCGGCCAACCGCTAAATGGCTGATTGACCACCGCAATTTCGCCGTGTGGCACCACCGCCAAAATACGGTTTTTTAGCTCACGTTCGAAGCCGTTCATCGCACTTAAGCCGACGATCAATACCGCCACCCCCAAGGCAATGCCCAAGGTGGAAATCACCGAAATGAGTGACACCATTCCGCCGCGACGGCGGCCACGGCTAAAACGTAAACCGATTAACAGTGAAAGTGGCGAAACGCCCATCCCAATCGCCACTATTGTGCCCCCACCAACGTCAAGTGCTGCTGTAGCTGGCCGTCACGCATTTCCAACTGACGGCTCATGCGTTTGGCCAATTGCAAATCGTGAGTGACCACTAAGAAGGCGGTTCCTTGACGAACATTCAATTCACCGAGCAAATTAAAGATGCTATCGGCATTCCGTTGATCGAGGTTACCGGTCGGCTCATCAGCCAACACCAGCGACGGGTTGTTCACTAGCGAGCGCGCAATCGCCACGCGCTGACGCTCACCACCGGATAGTTCGGACGGGCGATGTTTGCTACGCTTTTCCAACCCCACAGCCACCAGCATCGCGCGGGCTTTATCCTGCGCTTCACTCGGTTTGGCACCGCCGATAAGTAGTG
>NZ_JBLWEX010000089.1:0-10085 GCF_048323875.1 Yersinia sp. LJYL362 | reverse complement strand
TCTTTCGTAAAGTAGCGGAGACTTTATCCATAATCATGACAATAACCACCATGATTAATGTAATAAACATCACGACATCCCAATTCCATAAGCGCATATTCTCGGCATAAACTAAGCCGATCCCTCCGGCCCCAACAAAACCTAACACTGCGGCCGAACGGGTATTGGATTCAATCTGATAGAGGCTTAGCGCTAAAAAGGTTGGAAATGATTGAGTGAAAATACCAAAACGTTGTTTTTGTAAGGCATTGGCCCCCATTGCAGTTAAGCCACGATTGGGTGATTTATCTACCGCTTCATGCCCCTCAGCGTAAAGTTTACCGAGCAATCCCATATCTTGCATTATAATCGCCAGCACCCCTGCAAGTGGCCCCATCCCGACAGCGCGCACAAAAATCAGCCCCCAGATTGCCATATCAATACCACGGAAGATATCCAGGAAACGGCGCACGACAAATGAAATAAGACGTAAACCCGGTGTCGACATCACATTTCGCGCAGCCAAGAAGGACAGAGGTAAAGCAATCAATGTTGCAGTGAGTGTTCCGGCAAAAACAATGGCTAAGGTAATAAAAATCTGGCCAAAGTAATATCTAAATGGCCAATTAACAAAATCATGCCAAACAAACATGCGCAAAAAATATCGGCTTATTTGCTGGCTACCATTAACAAATGCCTGCCAGGGAATACCAAAGGTTTTAAAGAAAAAAAGGTAATATAAAAAAATAGCTACCCCAATGAGAGTAACCCATCTGATATAGCGTTTTTGCTGTAAGAAAATCTGCGGATGCTGTTGCTTCAGTGTAAAGAGCTGCTCTGCGGTTAGATTATTATTTAGCATTATGAAACCCCTTCCACAACTCGCTTGCGTAATTTGCCGGATGTGTAATCCAACAGCGAAACCACGATAATAATCAGCAGTAGTGTCATACTCACCTGATCATAGCGATCCAATTTTATTGAGGTCATTAACTCCTGACCAATTCCCCCCGCACCCACCAAACCCAAAATAGTCGATTGGCGAAAATTAATTTCCAGCCGCATAAAGCTATAGGAAAGAAATATGGGTTTGACTTGCGGCCAAAGCGCAAAACGCATCCGTTGTAATTTACCTGCCCCACACGCAGCAAGGCCACGAACAGGTTTATCCGATGCGGTTTCCAATGATTCGTAGAACAACTTGGTTAAGCTGCCAATAGTATGTAAGGCCAGCGCCAGAAAACCGGGAATCGCGCCAATTCCAAAAGCCATGACAAACATCACTGCCCATGCCAATTCTGGCATCGTGCGTAAAAAGGCGACAAAGGCCCGAATAGATAATCTCACCCATGATGGGCTTTGAGTATTATTCGCCGCCAAAAAGGCAAGAATAATGGCAACTATTACCGACAAGATTGTCGATGCCACCGCCAATTGCAGAGTTTCCCAGATTAGTGGTAACTGAATCGGCAGACGATAGCCCCAATAGGCCAACGAACCTTCCGTATGACCATCCGCCAATAGTTTATGCCAATGGAGAACGGGGACAGTTTCAACCAGGTAATCAAAAAAATGCGGAATAGAAATAAAAACAGTATGTAAATTAAATTCGGCAATACTTCCCGCACCAAGATAGATAATGACCAGCGTCAATGACCAAATCAACGTTTCACGTTTCTGTTTAGCGCGAACCCGCTGATAGTAATGGTTGAAGTCCGTATTCAAAATTAGCTACCACCTAAAAAATAGCTCCGGCAAGCCAGAGCTAAACTATTTTTATCCGCAGAGCCGGCTTAGCGGTCGCCTTTGGTTAATTCGCGCTTCATATCAATGATTGTTTGATATTCACTTAGTGATGTTTCACCAATATGTTGTTTGCCGCCCATCGCTTTGATAAAGCAGGCGTGATCTTCTTTATCCAGTTTTTTAACCGCAGCCACGAGTTGCGCTTTGAATTCAGGTGGCAATGTGCCACGGACTAAAATCGGGCCATTAGGAATAAGTGGCGATTCCCAGATAATACGGATCTGCTTCATTAAGTCTGGGTGATCCATTCTAATCATGCGGGTGAATGCGCCACTGGTATAACCGGTATTGTAGTCGCCGATCATTGATGCCCATGTTACTGCACCGTCAAATTGGCCGTTAATAACACCCAGAATATCCTGCTCATGGCCGCCAGAGAATGTCACGCTAGAGAAGAAATTGTTATATTTGTTATCTGGTGTTCCACCTAATTTCTGTTTAAAAATTTGATTAGGGATCAAGAAACCTGAAGTTGAATCTGGGTCAGCAAAACCAAACGCTTTTCCCTTTAAATCTTCAATTTTATGATAAGGACTGTCGGCTTTGACGACCACAACTGAGTGATAACCGCGTGACTTGTCAGTATCATCAATAGCAATACCCACGATATCGACAGCTTTAGGATCTTTGATATAAACAGAAGCAAAAGAGGAGGGAGACATACTTAATACCAGGTCAATCTTGCCGCCGAGTAAACCTTGAATAACCCCTGAATAATCGGATGCATTATGCAAATTGGTTTTAACGTTTAATTCCTTATCCAAAAATTCTTTGACGCACATGTTATCGCCAATTTGCTGTGTCGCATTCTGCCCGCCCAAAATACCCAGATTAATTTCTTTAGGTGCATCCACTGCAGTGGCATTAAATGCCATTACACTTGCCAATAATGAGGTAAGACAAAGCACTTTTTTCATTAAAATAACCTATTCTGATAAAGGGATAAGTGGGAATTAATGCAAAATCTCAGTTGATTCGTCGCTATATATATCCTGAATAATGGTGTCATTCAGCATAGAGGGATGCCCGTCAAAAATAATCCGTCCGTGAGCAATACCAATGACTCTCGTACAATATTCTTTCACTAAATCTACAGAGTGTAAGTTAACGACGACTGCAATATCGTTTTCACTTATTTTCTGCAAGGTATTCATAATTCGGGTGGTATTCTTTGGGTCCAAAGAAGCGACAGGTTCGTCAGCCAATAATATTTTAGGGTTTTGCATCATGGCACGGCAAATAGCCACACGCTGCATTTGCCCACCCGAAAGGTTTTCTGCGCGTTGCAACGCATGTGGCAGCATATTAAGCCATTGCAGCAACTCGATTGCTCTGGCGCGATCTTGGTCTGCAAAAATTTTAAAAAATGATTTTAGTGTAGAAGTGTAATTGAGGCGACCTAATAAAACATTCGTTATAACATCGAGACGAGGAACCAAACAAAAATCTTGAAAAATCATGCCACATTTGGCCCGCCATTTTCGCATCTGCTTGGTTGTAAGAGCAGCAATATTCTGTGTCTCACCATTGTCATGATAATTAATAATTTCACCAGCACTGCTGGGAATAGTACCATTTAAAACATGCAGTAATGTCGATTTACCCGCCCCTGAGCGGCCAATTATTGCGACAAATTCACCCGCATGGAGCTCAAAATTAATATCATCCAGAACTCGATGCTGTGACTTATACGCCTTAACTAAACCTTTAACAGCAAGTACCTTTTTACGCGGTTCTGACACCGCAGCTGGATAATCAGCCACAGTGAATTTACGTAATGCCTGGCCCATGTCATGTCTCTCAGATTGCCTGTAGTCATGAGCCATTAACGAATATTTCTATTGCATATTGATGATAGTTTTATGAGAGAAAGGTGACAAAATTTAGCCACCTTTCTGATATGTTGATGAGCTTACACTTTTTGATTAATGCTTATTCCGCCAACGAATAATTATTTAAAATTACTGTGGAAGCATTTAAATAGCCTCTAACTTCTCAACTTTCGATAGACAAGCAGCACGACCAGCGAGCCGATAACCGCCACGACAAAGCTACCAAAGTTAAACCCATCAACCTTGCCCATACCAAAGAAAGTACTGATATAGCCACCAACCAGCGCACCCACCACGCCGAGGATTATAGTCATAATAAAACCGCCGCCATCCTCTCCTGGCATAATCCACTTAGCCAAAATGCCGGCGATAAGACCAAAAATAATCCAAGATAGTATGCCCATAAGCACCTCCATAAAATTAAAAATCACTGATAGCAGATTTGCCTATCTCATTCATTACAAACTCAACATTACAGCCTCAAACCGCTATCGTCATTGTTAAGTTAAGACCCGAATAACAAAATCTGCAAATCAAATCCGCCATATTCAGATGAAATTAAATAACGGGTTCACGTGGTGAGAAAATATGGTTAACACCCTGTTGTTGCAGTTTTTTTAGTAAATCATGTCCACCATTTGGGGCACTATGGGCACATTCCCTTTCACTGGCAAAAACAGGACTGGCCCAATATATATTAACCGGGTCATCTTGCTGGAGAGGCAATATTAGGCTATCAGCCTTGTCATAAAGCTTTGATGATAACATATAGCCTTCATACCCTTGAGGGGCTACCTCTGACTCCAATGTATGCCCTTCCCCCAGCCACGTTATTTTGCCCCAAGGTACATGAGCAAAACCGGCCAATGCGCTAGCCATATGGATAGCATTTTCCTCATTAACATATTGGCTATCAATCGCTATAGCCATTTCGAAACGCCGGTATTTAGCCGCATCGTCATTAAATAATATTTCAACCCATGGCTGAGGACGGATACTAACCCCCAACGTCAGAAAATAATATATTCCCTCTTTCTCATGCTGTGAGATAGCCATAGGTGGCCATTTACCTTGATCGATAGCATAATATTTAACCGAGGGACCAAAGTGTTGTTCGTAGCACCGAATATATTCAGCCTGTAATGTAGGCCAAGGATTACCTTCCTCCTGCTGCCAGACTCGCCAGAATTGGCGTGTGTTTTGTGCACGAGTATATTGGGTATTAGTGGAAGCAGACCCCAAAGGTAATGTCAGCGGGTTGTCTTTAATACAACTGGCAGAATAACAAACTGAGTGATCAATATATAAACTCCAGCCGGGAATAATCGCCAGTAATTGCCCCTGATACCATAATGCTGCGCCATCATCACTTTCTGACCAGATAATTGAAATAAGCTGCGCATCAAGTTCAGCCTCACCAGCCACATTGCGGCAAAATTCGGCCGCTAATCGCGGAGCTAATCCTTGTTCAAGAGCGCCACTATCAGCCGATAATGGCGCTGCAACCAAATTTCTCACCCAACAAGCGCGAACAGGGAAACGTTCTTCAAACGCCTCTTGCGGATAAATATAGAAGTACACTACCCGATGGTCTTGCTGCACCACGGCGACTAATGTCTGGTTTTCATTACTGACTTCGGCCAGTACCTCAGATTCTTTCATATCGCCTCAACTGTATCGGCAAAGGGTTTCAGGCTAAATACGCTGTATTGCCTGCCGTAAAATAAGTCTATTAGCGGGATACTCATAATCTTATGCTAATAACTCTATCCTGAATAATGTAAAAGAGTGACCGTAAAAACTCTTCGATAGTGTAAAACGACTTTCCCCTTTAAATCATCAGCAAAAGTCTCAAAAAGTCTCAGTATCAACATGAATATCTAGACACATATTTTTATAATTGATTCAATATCTTCCTATAGGGACGGACTATAATGAGGGAGTATAACTTAAAGATTAATCGCCAATAGTAGATAGTCTACCGCTTGCTTTCACGCTAAAATAGCCCCCTTATTTCTCGCAGAATTGAAGGCTGATATGGCATATATACCGAAGAACTACGCGCGTCTGGAAAGTGGATATAGAGAGAAAGCGTTGAAGATTTACCCGTGGGTTTGCGGTAAATGCTCACGAGAGTTCGTTTATTCCAATCTACGCGAGCTGACGGTTCACCATATCGACCATGATCACAGCAATAACCCCGAAGATGGCAGTAATTGGGAGATGTTATGCCTTTTTTGTCATGACCATGAGCACTCTAAATATACCGAAGCAGATCTCTATGGTTCGACTGTCATTGCCGGTGATGATGCGCAGAATGATCAAGGGGTTGCCACCCATAATCCCTTCGCTAACTTGAAGTCTTTGATGAAAAAATAAGGCTATCTGGCCGTGACACCTAGAACGGCCAATATTTCGCCAGGAGAGTTCGTACGCGGGCTAGAAACCAAGTAATTGCCGGTATGATCGGCTTTCTTGTTGATTTGCCAATAATCCTAATCTGTCAGCTAAATCTTGGCATTCAGCCTTGAGATTATTAAGTGCCGTAGCATCATCAGTCATAATGGCTATTTCAGCAAAATCACCCAACCCAGCCAGGACATCAACCGTGACATGAAATTTTCCCACAAAATAGATGCTACGTCGTTTTTCCAATGTAAACGCTGGCTGATAGCCTAATGTTGACAACATACTCTGCACTTTATCGATATCTTCAATATGAGTCGCTTCGCAACGTTCGGTGCCTGGCCCTTTAACTATCCACAAACGAATCCCTGATGGATTCATTTCTCGTAAAACCATACTTATTTGCTTAGCCGCTAAATCACCGCTATTCGCTTCCAGATAGATATCTTTTTCATGATTATCGACGGTAAACACAATTGCTTTATGCATAACTAACCGTTTATGCAATTGAGTGATATCCGATACTTGGAACTTCAACTCAACCTCATATTTACCAACAAAATGCTCACTCATAAAATGCCTTATTAATCCGTGTCATCATCAAATCCGATCCTATACTTCATAGTCTGATGATCAAAAATTATTATTGTGATACAGAGCAAATTAGCTCTCGCATTAGCCATGCTAAGCGGAGGGCAGCACAAACGCTAATAACAATATAATCGCTAATGACGTGAAAAGTTTCACAAAATTAATGCAATGATAGGGATGTGCTTGTATGAATCAATCTAACGATAAAAAAACTCAAACCTTGCTAGCTCAGTTGCAGCATATTGTAGGCGCCCGCTATTTATTGACTGGCGAACGACAAACTGAGCGTTATCGTTCCGGTTTTCGATCAGGGGCGGGTTCTGCCCTTGCGGTCGTCTTCCCGTCGACATTGTTGCAGCAATGGCAGTTATTGCAGGCCTGCGTTGCAGCCGACACTATCGTTATCATGCAAGCAGCCAATACGGGGCTGACAGAGGGATCAACTCCTAGTGGTGATGATTACGACCGCCCTATTGTTATATTGAATACATTGCGCCTTAATCAGATTCAGTTACTCAGTGAGGGTAAGCAGATTATTGGCTTTCCTGGGAGCACGTTGAATCAACTGGAAAAACGCTTAAAACCTTATGATCGAGAGCCCCATTCGGTTATTGGTTCTTCCTGTATTGGCGCCTCTGTTATTGGCGGTATTTGCAATAACTCAGGTGGTTCTTTGGTTCAAAGAGGCCCCGCCTACACGGAAATGGCACTATTCGCGCAAATTGATGCACAAGGTGAGTTGCAATTAATTAATCATCTTGGAATTAATTTAGGTAATACACCAGAGGAGATTTTACAACGTTTAGAACGGGGTAAATATCGGGACAGCGATATTCTTCAAAATACACAGCAAGCATCCGATCACGAATATGCTACACGCGTAAGAGATATTGATGCGCCAACACCTTCCCGTTTTAATGCTGACCCAAGGCGCCTATTTGAAGCCTCTGGATGTGCGGGTAAATTAGCTATATTTGCAGTTCGGTTAGATACATTTCCCAGTGAAAAACAGCAGCAAGTTTTTTATATCGGCACCAATGAAACCCAAGTATTAACAGAACTGCGGCGTGCTATTTTACGCGACTTCAAACATTTGCCTATTGCTGGTGAATACATGCATCGTGACATTTTTGATATTGCGGAGGTGTATGGCAAAGATACATTTGTCATGATCAACAGTATGGGCACCAATAATATGCCGCGTTTTTTCACCTTAAAAGGCAAAATTGATGCGCGCCTGAGTAAAGTTCCATTTCTGGTTGATCACTTAACTGATCGGATCATGCAAGGTTTTAGCCAGGTATTGCCTAACCATTTGCCAAAGCGGCTTAAGAGTTATCGTAACAGATATGAGCATCACTTGATGTTGAAAATGTCAGGTCAAGGAATTACTGAAGCCCAGCAATTTTTAAAGGAGTTTTTTGCTACTGCGGAAGGCAATTTTATTACCTGTACCGTCGATGAGGGTAAAAAAGCTTTTTTGCATCGTTTTGCTGCGGCTGGGGCAGCCGTTCGCTATCACGCAGTTCATGCCGATAAAGTTGAAGACATTCTAGCACTGGATATTGCTCTACCACGTAATGAAGAGCAGTGGTTTGAAACTCTACCACCTGAAATAGACCAATGTCTGGTTGCCAAACTCTATTATGGCCACTTTTTGTGCCATGTGTTTCATCAAGATTATATTGTGAAGAAAGGAGTCGATACGCACGCCTTAAAACAAAAAATGTTGGCTCTTCTGAATGATAAAGGGGCGGAATATCCAGCCGAACATAATGTCGGGCACCTCTATATCGCCAAGCCAGCTTTAAAGGCTTTTTATCAGCAGATAGACCCAACCAACAGCTTTAACCCTGGGATTGGCAAAACGTCGAAACTTAAATATTGGCAGACAAAATAACGCTACCAGTAATGGGTATGGTTTGAATCAGAATAATTAAGCATTATCCGAATTGCAGCATCATAGCGTATGGATTCTTCCAGACAAACTATAGTCATAGTCTACTACCAACTAAGGTTGGTATGACTAGTAAACGTTATTTTTTCATCTTGATGACTGGGAGAACAAATGAAAATAATACTGTGGATTATTGCGATCATTTTTATTGTAGGCTTACTGACCATTACTGGCGTATTTAAACTCATTTTCTAATTTTTATCAGTAATATGAGCGCTATCTATTAAATACTATAGGCAGAATTTGCCAGTCACTCGCAAACTCTGCCTTTCTATTATCAATTGCTGTATTTATTCGGATACCTGAGCTAAGCGGCCTTGAGCATCTTTTTGCTGGCGATAGCTTTTTGCAGCACCGGGGATGGGTGCGGCCTTGCCCGTTTCCATCCAACTGCGCAGGCGGTTTGCATCTGCAAAATGGGTATATTTACCAAAAGCATCCAAAACAACCAGTGCAACAGGGCGGTTACCAATAACGGTACGCATTGCCAAACAATGCCCTGCCTGATTGGTAAAGCCGGTTTTGGTGAGCTGAATATTCCATTTGTCGTTATAAACCAAATGGTTAGTATTACGGAAAGGCAACGTGTAATTTGGCTCGCGGAAGGTTGCCATTTTCTCGGTCGTGGTACTCAACTGTCCAATGAGGGGATATTGCTTAGTCGCTATCAATAACTTAGTGAGATCACGCGCTGTTGAAACATTATTAATCGAGAGGCCGGTGGGTTCGACATAGCGAGTTTTAGTCATTCCTAGCGATTTAGCTTTTGCATTCATTGCCTTAATAAAGGCGTTATAACCGCCGGGGTAATGATGAGCCAGACTGGCCGCGGCACGGTTTTCCGACGACATGAGCGCCAGCAGCAGCATGTCTTTGCGGCTAATTTCACTGTTCACTCTAACCCGTGAGAACACGCCTTTCATTTCTTTGGTTTGATGGATATCAATTGAGATAATCTCATCAAGTGGCAATTTAGCATCTAATACCACCATTGCTGTCATCAGTTTGGTGATGGAAGCGATCGGCACAACCTCATCAGCATTGTTAGCATAAATGACTTTATTCGTTTGTAAATCAACCACCATAGCACTTCCCGAGGCCAGCTCAAGAGGCGCTTTGCCCTTAACTTCACTGGCCCCACCACTCGCTATCGCGGCAGGAACAACACTGATACTGGTGGATAAAAGCAAGAAGCTTAATAGTGCAAAACGGATTTTCACATGCATGTTCATCAGCTTAAATAGGTTGTCTGGAGCCACTGTGGTTGATCCGGCGCATTATAAATTACAGTAATGCCCTGCGCACCACACATTCTTAAAATGATTGTTACAAAGATTAAAGCTGCCTAATCGCTGCTCAGCGGTAAACATTTACGTAAGTAAATACAGCCAACTTCAATATTAGTCTATAATGCCAACAGAAATATTCAGATAAACCTAATTAACAGGTGTTTATATGGGAACGACAATTTTTGGTATTCTTTTCGGTGTATTTTTAATCGCGGCTGGTTTAGC
>NZ_JBLWEX010000088.1:0-10082 GCF_048323875.1 Yersinia sp. LJYL362 | reverse complement strand
TCTTTCGTAAAGTAGCGGAGACTTTATCCATAATCATGACAATAACCACCATGATTAATGTAATAAACATCACGACATCCCAATTCCATAAGCGCATATTCTCGGCATAAACTAAGCCGATCCCTCCTGCCCCAACAAAACCTAACACTGCGGCCGACCGGGTATTGGATTCAATCTGATAGAGGCTTAGCGCTAAAAAAGTGGGGAAAGACTGAGTGAAAATACCAAAACGCTGTTTTTGCAAAGCATTGGCTCCCATGGCGGTCAAACCACGATTAGGTGATTTATCTACCGCTTCATGTCCTTCTGCATAAAGTTTACCGAGCAACCCCATATCTTGCATAATAATCGCCAACACTCCAGCAAGTGGCCCCATACCCACTGCACGCACAAAAATCAGCCCCCAAATCGCCATATCAATGCCACGAAAGATATCCAAGAAACGTCGCACGACAAATGAAATAAGGCGTAAACTCGGTGTCGACATCACATTTCGCGCAGCCAGGAATGACAGGGGTAAAGCAATCAGAGTGGCAGTGAGTGTTCCGGCAAACACAATGGCTAAAGTAATAAAAATCTGGCCAAAGTAATATCTAAATGGCCAATTGACAAAGTCATGCCAAACAAACATGCGCAAAAAATATCGGCTTATTTGCTGGCTACCATTTACAAATGCCTGCCAGGGAATGCCAAAGGTTTTGAAGAAAAAAAGGTAATATAAAAAAATAGCTATCCCAATGATAGTAACCCATCTGATATAGCGTTTTTGCTGTAAGAAAATCTGCGGATGCTGTCGCTTCAGTGTAAAGAGCTGCTCTGCGGTTAGATTATTATTTAGCATTATGAAACCCCTTCCACAACTCGCTTGCGTAATTTGCCGGATGTATAATCCAACAGCGAAACCACGATAATAATCAGCAGTAGTGTCATACTCACCTGATCATAGCGATCCAATTTTATTGAGGTCATTAACTCCTGACCGATTCCCCCCGCTCCCACCAAACCCAAAATAGTCGATTGGCGAAAATTAATTTCCAGCCGCATAAAACTATAAGAAAGAAATATGGGTTTTACTTGTGGCCAAAGTGCAAAGCGCATCCGTTGCAATTTACCCGCTCCACAAGCAGCGAGGCCGCGAATAGGTTTATCAGATGCGGTTTCCAATGATTCGTAAAACAACTTGGTTAAGCTGCCAATAGTGTGTAAGGCCAGCGCCAAAAAACCGGGAATCGCCCCAATTCCAAAAGCCATGACAAACATTACTGCCCATGCTAATTCTGGCATCGTGCGTAAAAAGGCGACAAAGGTCCGGATAGATAATCTCAACCATGATGGGATTTGAGTATTATTCGCCGCCAAAAAAGCCAGAATAATGGCAACCATTACCGATAAAATTGTCGACGCCACAGCCAATTGCAGTGTTTCCCAGATTAGCGGTAACTGAATCGGCAGACGATAGCCCCAATAAGCCAGTGAGCCTTCCGTATGACCATCCGCCAATAGTTTATGCCAATGGAGTACGGGGATAGTTTCAACCAGATAATCAAAAAAATGCGGAATAGAAATAAAAACAGTATGTAAATTAAACTCAGCAATACTTCCCGCACCAAGATAGATAATGACCAGCGTCAATGACCAAATCAACGTTTCACGTTTCTGTTTAGCGCGAACCCGCTGATAGTAATGGTTGAAGTCCGTATTCAAAATTAGCTACCACCTAAAAAATAGCTCCGGCAAGCCAGAGCTAAACTATTTTTATCCGCAGAGCCGACTTAGCGGTCGCCTTTGGTTAATTCGCGCTTCATATCAATGATTGTTTGATATTCACTTAGTGATGTCTCACCAATATGCTGTTTGCCGCCCATTGCTTTGATAAAGCAGGCGTGATCTTCTTTATCCAGTTTTTTAACCGCGGCTACGAGTTGTGCTTTAAATTCAGGTGGCAATGCGCCACGGACTAAAATCGGGCCATTAGGAATAAGTGGAGATTCCCAGATAATACGGATCTGTTTCATTAAATCCGGGTGATCCATCCTAATCATGCGGGTGAATGCGCCACTGGTATAACCGGTATTGTAGTCGCCGATCATTGATGCCCATGTTACTGCACCGTCAAATTGACCGTTAATAACACCCAGAATATCCTGCTCATGGCCACCAGAGAATGTCACGCTAGAGAAGAAATTGTTATATTTGTTATCGACTGTCCCGCCTAATTTCTGTTTAAAGACTTGATTAGGGATCAAGAAACCTGAAGTTGAGTCTGGATCAGCGAAACCAAATGCTTTGCCCTTTAAATCTTCAATTTTCTGATAAGGGCTATCGGCTTTGACGACTACAACTGAGTGATAACCGCGCGACTTGTCAGTATCATCAATAGCAATCCCCACGATATCGACGGCTTTAGGATCTTTAATATAAACAGAAGCAAAAGAGGAGGGAGACATACTTAATACCAAGTCAATCTTCCCACCAAGTAAACCTTGAATCACCCCTGAGTAGTCAGAAGCGTTATGCAAATTAGTTTTAACGTTTAATTCTTTATCCAAGAATTCTTTGACACACATATTATCGCCAATTTGCTGTGTTGCATTCTGTCCACCCAGAATACCCAGATTAATTTCTTTTGGCGCATCCGCTGCCGTAGCATTAAATACCATCATACTTGCCAATAATGAGGTAAGACAAAGTACTTTTTTCATTAAAATAACCTATTCTGATAAAGGGATAAGTGGGAATTAATGCAAAAGCTCAGTTGATTCATCGCTATATATATCCTGAATAATAGTGTCATTCAGCATAGAGGGATGTCCGTCAAAAATGATCCGTCCATGAGCAATACCAATGACTCTGGTACAATACTCTTTTACTAAATCGACAGAGTGTAAGTTAACGACGACTGCAATATCGTCTTCACTTATTTTCTGCAATGTATTCATAATGCGCGTGGTGTTTTTGGGGTCCAAAGAAGCAACGGGCTCATCAGCCAATAATATTTTGGGGTTTTGCATCATGGCACGACAAATAGCTACTCGCTGCATTTGCCCACCCGAGAGGTTTTCTGCACGTTGCAAGGCATGTGGCAGCATATTAAGCCATTGCAACAATTCGATTGCCCTGGCGCGATCCTGGTCTGCAAAAATTTTA
The DNA here is from genome assembly GCF_048323875.1 of Yersinia sp. LJYL362. Taxonomy (NCBI): domain Bacteria; kingdom Pseudomonadati; phylum Pseudomonadota; class Gammaproteobacteria; order Enterobacterales; family Yersiniaceae; genus Yersinia; species Yersinia sp. LJYL362. The sequence continues at coordinate 6,935 of NZ_JBLWEX010000088.1, read as the reverse complement.
AAAAATGATTTTAGTGTGGAGGTATAACTGAGGCGGCCTAATAAAACATTTGTCATAACATCGAGGCGCGGAACCAAACAGAAATCTTGAAAAATCATACCACATTTGGCTCGCCACTTTCTCATCTGCTTGGTTGTCAGAGCAGCGATATTCTGGGTCTCACCATTGTCATGGTAATTAATAATTTCACCAGCACTGCTGGGAATAGTACCATTTAAAACATGCAATAATGTCGATTTACCGGCACCAGAACGGCCAATTATTGCGACAAACTCACCTGCGTGAAGCTCAAAATTAATATCATCCAAAACTCGATGCTGTGACTTATACGCTTTAACTAAACCTTTAACAGCAAGTACCTTTTTACGCGATTCTGACACCGCAGCTGGATAATCAGCCACAGTGAATTTACGTAACGCCTGGCCCATGTCATGTCTCTCAGATTGCCTGTAGTCATGAGCCATTAACGAATATTTCTATTGCATATTGATGATAGTTTTATGAGAGAAAGGTGACAAAATTTAGCCACCTTCCTATATTTTGATAAGTCTGTATTTCTTGATTAATGCTAATTTCGCCAGTTAATAATTATTTAAAATTACTGTGAAAGCATTTAAATAACCTCTAACTTCTCAATTTTCGGTAGACAAATAACACAACCAGCGAGCCGATAACCGCCACCACAAAGCTGCCAAAGTTAAACCCATCAACCTTGCCCATTCCAAAGAAAGTACTGATATAGCCACCAACCAGCGCACCCACCACGCCGAGGATTATAGTCATAATAAAACCACCACCATCCTCTCCTGGCATAATCCATTTAGCCAAAATACCGGCGATAAGACCAAAAATAATCCAAGATAGTATGCCCATAAGCACCTCCATAAAATTAAAAATCACTGATAGCAGATTTACCTACTTCACTCATTACAAATTTAACATTACAGCCTAAAACTGCTATCGTCATTGTTAAGTTAAGACCCGAATAACAAAATCTGCAAATCAAATCGGCCATATTCAGACGAAATTAAATAACAGATTCACGCGGTGAAAAAATATGATTAACTCCCTGTTGTTGCAGCTTTTTCAGCAAATCATACCCACCATTCGGAGCACTATGGGCGAATTCTCTTTCACTGGCAAAAACAGGGCTAGCCCAATATATATTAACCGGGTCATCTTGCTGAAGAGGCAATATTAGGCTATCAGCATTGTCATAAAGCTTTGATGATAAAATATAGCCTTCATACCCTTGAGGAGCAACTTCTGACTCCAAGGTATGCCCTTCCCCCAGCCAGGTTATTTTGCCCCAGGGTACATGAGCAAAACCGGCCAGTGCGCTAGCCATATGAATAGCATTGTCCTCATTAACATATTGGCTATCAATCGCTATAGCCATTTCGAAACGCCGGTATTTAGTCGCATCGTCATTGAATAATATTTCAACCCATGGCTGAGGGCGAATACTAACCCCCAACGTCAGAAAATAATATATTCCCTCTTTTTCGTGTTGTGAGATAGCCATAGGCGGCCACTTACCTTGATCGATGGCATAATATTTTATCGCAGGGCCGAAATGTTGTTCATAGCACTGAATATATTCGGCCTGTAACGCAGGCCAAGGGTTCCCTTCTTCCTGCTGCCAGGTTCGCCAAAATTGGCGTGTATTTTGAGCACGAGCATATTGTGTATTGGTGGAAGCTGAACCCAGCGGTAATGTTAGTGGGTTATCTTTAATACAACTGGCAGAATAACAAACCGAGTGATCAATATATAAACTCCAACCGGGAATAATCGCCAGTAATTGCCCCTGATACCATAATGCTGCGCCATCATCACTTTCTGACCAGATAATTGAAATAAACTGCGCATCAAGTTCAGCCTCACCGGCCACATTACGGCAAAACTCGGCAGCTAATCGCGGAGCTAATCCTTGTTCCAGGGCGACATTATCAGCCGATATTGGCGCTGCAACCAAATTTCTCACCCAACAAGCGCGAACAGGAAAACGCTCTTCAAACGCCTCTTGCGGATAAATATAGAAATACACTACCCGCTGGTCTTGTTGCACCACGGCTACTAATGTCTGGTTTTCATTACTGACTTCGGCCAGTACCTCAGATTCTTTCATATCGCCTCAACTGTATCGGCAAAGGATTTCAGGCTAAACACGCTATATTGCCTGCCGTAAAATAAGTCTATTAGCGAGATACACATAACCTTATGCTAATAACTCTATACTGAAAAATGTGAAAAAGTGACTATAAAAACTCAGTGATAGTGTAAAACGACTTATCTCTTTAAATCATCAGCAAAAGTCTCAAAAAGTCTCAGTATCAACATGAATATCTAGACACATATTTTTATAATTGATTCAATATCTTCCTTTAGAGGCTGGCTCTAATGATGGAGTATGACCTAAAGATTAATAGCCAATAGTAGATAGTCTACTGCCTGCTTTCACGCTAAAATAGAACCATTATTTTTTCGTAGAATAGAAGGCTGATATGGCATATATACCGAAGAACTACGCGCGGTTGGAAAGTGGGTATAGAGAAAAAGCGTTGAAGATTTTTCCGTGGGTTTGCGGTAAATGTTCACGAGAATTCGTTTATTCCAATCTGCGCGAACTAACTGTTCACCATATCGACCATGATCACAGTAATAACCCCGAAGATGGCAGCAATTGGGAGATGTTATGCCTTTTTTGCCATGACCATGAACACTCCAAATATACCGAAGCAGACCTCTATGGCTCGACAGTGATTGCTGGCGATGATGCACAGAATGATCAGGGAGTTGCCACCCATAATCCATTCGCTAACTTGAAGTCTTTGATGAAAAAATAGGGCTATCTGGCCGTGACACCGGGAACGGCCAATATGACATCATGAGGGTTCTGCGTGTGCTCGCTAGAAACCCAATAGCTGTCGGTATGAGCGACTTTCTTGTTGTTCTGCCAATAATCCTAATCTATCAGCTAAATCTCGGCATTCAGCCTTGAGATTATCAAGCACCGAAGCATCATCAGTCATAATAGCTATTTCAGCAAAATCACCCAATCCCGCCAGGTTATCAACCGTGACATGAAATTTTCCAATAAAATAGATACTACGTCGTTTCTCCAATGTAAACGCCGGCTGATAACCTAATGTTGACAACATACTCTGCACTTTATCGATATCTTCAATATTAGCCGCTTCGCAACGTTCGGCACCCGGCCCTTTAACTATCCACAAACGAATACCTGATGGATTCATTTCTCGTAAAACCATACTTATTTGCTTAGCCGCTAAATCACCGCTATTCGCTTCCAGATAGATATCTTTTTCATGATTATCGACGGTAAATGCAATTGCTTTATGCATAACTAACTGATTATGCAATTGAGCGATATCCGATACCTGAAACTTCAACTCAACCTCATATTTACCAACAAAATGCTCACTCATAAAATGCCTTATTAATCCGTGTCATAATCAAATTAGATCCTATACTTCATAGTCTGAGGGTTAAAAATTATTATTGTGACACTCATCAAATTAGCGTCCGCATTAGCCATGCTAAACCGCGCGCTGCACAAATAACAATAGAAACGCTAATGACGTGGAAAGTTTCACAAAATTAATACAATGATAGGGATATGCTTGTATGAAACAATCTAATGATAAAAAAACTCAAACCTTGTTAACTCAGTTACAGCATATTGTTGGCGCACGCTATTTATTGACTGGCGAACGACAAACTGAACGTTATCGTACCGGTTTTCGATCAGGAGCAGGGTCTGCCCTCGCTGTGGTATTTCCTTCTACATTGTTGCAACAATGGCAGTTATTGCAGGCCTGCGTAGCAGCCGACACTATCGTTATCATGCAAGCAGCGAATACTGGACTGACCGAGGGTTCAACTCCTAGTGGTGATGATTACGACCGCCCTATTGTCATATTGAATACATTACGCCTCAATCAAATTCAGTTACTCAACGATGGTAAGCAGGTTATTGGCTTTCCCGGTAGTACTTTGAATCAACTGGAAAAACGCTTAAAACCTTATGACCGCGAACCCCATTCAGTCATTGGTTCTTCCTGCATCGGTGCTTCTGTTATCGGTGGTATTTGCAATAACTCAGGCGGCTCATTGGTTCAAAGAGGCCCTGCCTACACCGAAATGGCACTATATGCGCAAATCGATGCACAAGGTGAGTTGCAATTAATTAATCATCTAGGAATTAATTTAGGCAATACGCCAGAGGAGATTTTACAACGTTTAGAACGGGGTAAATATCGGGCCAGCGATATTGTTCAAGGGACACAGCAAGCATCTGATCATGAATATGCTACGCGAGTGAGAGATATTGATGCCCCTACCCCATCCCGTTTTAATGCTGACCCAAGACGCCTATTTGAAGCGTCTGGATGCGCGGGTAAATTGGCTGTGTTTGCTGTTCGCCTGGATACATTCCCCAGTGAAAAACAGCAGCAAGTTTTTTATATCGGCACCAACCAGACTCAAGTATTAACAGAACTGCGGCGTGCTATTTTACGCGACTTCAAACATTTGCCTATTGCTGGTGAATACATGCATCGTGACATTTTTGATATTGCGGAGGTGTATGGCAAAGATACATTTGTCATGATCAACAGTATGGGCACCAATAATATGCCACGTTTTTTCACCTTAAAAGGCAAAATTGATGCGCGCCTGAGTAAAGTTCCGTTTCTGGTTGATCACTTAACTGATCGGATCATGCAAGGTTTTAGCCAGGTACTCCCCAACCATTTGCCAAAGCGGCTTAAGAGTTATCGTAATAGATATGAGCATCACTTGATGTTGAAAATGTCAGGTCAAGGAATTACTGAAGCCCAGCAATTTTTAAAGGAGTTTTTTGCTACTGCGGAAGGCAATTTTATTACCTGTACTGCCGATGAGGGTAAAAAAGCTTTTTTACATCGTTTTGCTGCGGCTGGGGCCGCCGTTCGCTATCACGCAGTTCATGCCGATAAAGTTGAAGACATTCTCGCGCTGGATATTGCTCTACCACGTAATGAAGAGCAGTGGTTTGAAACTCTACCACCTGAAATAGACCAATGTCTGGTTGCCAAACTCTATTATGGCCACTTTTTGTGCCATGTTTTTCATCAAGATTATATTGTGAAGAAAGGAGTCGATACGCACGCCTTAAAACAAAAAATGTTGGCTCTTCTGAATGATAAAGGAGCGGAATATCCAGCCGAACATAATGTCGGGCACCTCTATATCGCCAAGCCAGCTTTAAAGGTTTTTTATCAGCAGATAGATCCAACCAACAGCTTTAACCCTGGGATTGGCAAAACGTCGAAACTTAAATATTGGCAGACAAAATAACGCTACCAGTAATGAGTATGGTTTGAATCAAAAAAATTAAGCATTATCCGAATTGCAGCATCATAGCGTATGGATTCAGCCAGACAAACTATAGTCATAGTCTACTATCAACTAAGGTTGGTATGACTAGTAAACGTTATTTTTTCATCTTGATGACTGGGAGAACAAATGAAAATAATACTGTGGATTATTGCGATCATTTTTATTGTAGGCTTACTGACCATTACTGGCGTATTTAAACTAATTTTCTAATTTTTATCAGTAATATGAGCGCTACTTATTAAATATTATAGGCAGAATTTGCCAGTCACTCGCAAACTCTGCCTTTCTATTATCAATTGCTGTATTTATTCGGATACCTGAGCTAATCGGCCTTGAGCATCTTTTTGCTGGCGATAGCTTTTTGCAGCTCCGGGGATGGGTGCGGCCTTGCCCGTTTCCATCCAACTGCGCAGGCGGTTTGCATCTGCAAAATGGGTATATTTACCAAAAGCATCCAAAACAACCAGTGCAACAGGGCGGTTACCAATAACGGTGCGCATTGCCAAACAGTGTCCTGCCTGATTGGTAAAGCCGGTTTTAGTTAGCTGAATATTCCATTTATCGTTATAAACTAAATGGTTAGTGTTTCGGAACGGCAACGTGTAATTTGGCTCTCGGAATGTTGCCATTTTCTCGGTCGTAGTGCTTAGCTGACCTATGAGTGGATATTGCTTGGTCGCTATCAATAATTTAGTAAGGTCACGCGCTGTCGAAACATTATTAATCGAGAGACCGGTGGGTTCGACATAGCGCGTTTTGGTCATTCCTAGTGATTTAGCTTTTGCATTCATCGCCTTAATAAAGGCGTTATAACCGCCGGGATAATGATGAGCCAGACTTGCTGCGGCACGATTCTCCGACGACATTAGCGCCAGCAACAACATATCTTTGCGGCTAATTTCACTGTTCACTTTAACCCGTGAAAATACGCCTTTCATTTCTTTGGTTTGATGGATATCGACTGAAATAATCTCATCAAGCGGTAATTTAGCATCTAATACCACCATTGCTGTCATCAATTTGGTGATGGATGCGATCGGCACGACCTCATCTGCATTGTTAGCATAAATCACTTTATTCGTTTGTAAATCAACCACCATAGCGCTCCCCGAAGCCAGCTCAAGAGGGGCTTTACCTTTAACTTCACTGGCTCCACCACTCGCTATCGCGGTAGGAACAACACTGATACTGGTAGATAAAAGCAAGAAACTTAATAGTGCAAAACGGATTTTCACATGCATGTTCATCAGCTTAAATAGGTTATCTGGGGCCATTGTGGTTGATCTGGCGCATTATAAATTACAGTAATGCACCGCGCACCACACATTCTTAAAATGATTGTTACAAAGATTAAAGCTGACTAATCGCTGCTCAGCGGTAAACATTTACGTAAGTAAATACTGCCAACTTCAATATTAGTCTATAATGCCAACAGAAATATTCAGATAAACCTAATTAACAGGTGTTTATATGGGAACGACAATTTTTGGTATTCTTTTCGGTGTATTTTTAATCGCGGCTGGTTTAGC
>NZ_JBLWEX010000087.1:0-10043 GCF_048323875.1 Yersinia sp. LJYL362 | reverse complement strand
GCACCCCTTTGGAACTTGGCAGGGTATTACCCTCAACACGGATTGCCTGGCGTAAGGTACGGCCAAACACTTTAAACAGACTTTCTACCCGGTGGTGATCGTTGCGGCCTTTGGTTTTCAGGTGCAGGGTGCAGGCCATGGCATAGGAGAGGGAGCGGAAGAAGTGCTCGACCATCTCGGTGCTCAGGTCGCCGACGCGCTGATAGTTAAACTCCGCTTTGTATTCCAAATGTGGCCGACCGGAAATATCCAGTGCGCAGCGTGCCAGGCACTCATCCATTGGCAGTACAAAGCCAAAACGGCCAATCCCGCGTTTATCACCCAGTGCGTTGTTAATCGCCTCGCCTAGGGCCAGTGCGGTATCTTCTACGGTGTGGTGATCATCGATATAGAGGTCGCCACTGACCTGGATATCCATGCGGAAGCCGCCGTGAGTCGCGATTTGGTCCAGCATATGGTCGAAGAAACCGACGCCGGTTTTTATTTTGCTACCGCCTTCGCGATCCAGCCAGACATCGACATCAATGGCCGTTTCTTTGGTGACGCGGTTAACGTGAGCATGGCGATCACGCAGGGTCAGTTGCTTGGCAATTTGTGACCAATTCAAGCCATCGCGCTGATAACGCAAACCACTGATGCCCATATTTTGCGCCAATTGCAGGTCAGTCTCGCGGTCGCCGATAACATAGCTGTTGGCACTGTTCATGACGCCTTCGGCCAAATAGCTTTCAACTAAGGCGGTTTTGGGTTTGCGACAAACACAGTTATCTGCCGGTAAGTGTGGGCAAATCAAAACTTGCTCGAAATTGATCCCCTGAGAGCTGAAAATCTGCATCATCAGGTTATGTGGTGGGGAGAAGGTTTCTTGTGGGAAACTGGCAGTGCCCAGCCCATCCTGATTAGTTATCATCACCAAACGGTAATCCGCTTTTTGCAGCGCTAATAATGCCGGGATTACATCTGGTTCCAGCGCCAGTTTATCCAGCCGGTCAACCTGATAGTCTTCCGGTGGCTCGGCAATCAGGGTGCCGTCTCGGTCAATAAAAAGAAATTTCTGGCTCATATCGTTTCCTTACGGAGGCTGGCGGTATTAGTGTTATTCGGGCTATCAACGCCGGGTAAGGGAGAAAGGGCGGCAATCACTCGCTCACATTCCTGACGGGTACCTATTGTGATACGCAGGCAATTCGATAGGCTCGGTTGCTTATTTTGATCGCGCAAAATAATGCCCTGATCCCACAGTGTTTTGAATACGCTGCTGGAGGCGGTGAAGCGCGCTAATAAGTAGTTACTCTCACTGGTAAATACTTGCTCAACACAGGCGCACTCTTGCAGCGCATTTTTCAACCATTCACGATTGGCTGTTACTTCGCTGACCCTCTGGCGCATTTGCTCCAGGCCCCGCGGGCTGAGTGCCTGCGCGGCGATATCCGCCACCGGTGTGGATAGTGGGTAAGGCGCAATCACTTTAAGCAGTAATTGGATGATATCGCTGTTCGCTAATGTAAAGCCACAACGTAAGCCCGCTAAAGCAAAAGCTTTCGATAAGGTGCGCAAAATAACTAAATTCGGATAATCTTTTAGCCAGCCACTCACCGAGGCCTGTGGGCAGAACTCTATATAAGCTTCGTCGATAGCCACGATAGCGCGGCCTTGTGCGAGTTCCAGCACTGCGCGTAAGTCAGCCGGGTTGATCAAATTGCCGGTTGGGTTATTTGGGCTGCAAATATAGATCAGTTTCACCCGATCCAAACTTGCTTTAATCGCTGGTAAATCTAACTGCCAATCTGTTTTGGTCTGCACGGTACGCAGCTCAACACCAAAAGTTTCGGCACTGACGGCATACATACCATAGGTCGGTGGGCAAAATAGAATGGCATCCTGACCCGGTTCGCAGAAGGCGCGAATGAGCAGCTCAATCCCCTCATCGGCCCCACGGCTGACCAAAACTTGGGCAGCTTCTAAACCGGCGTAAGCTGCGTAGCGTTCGATAACCAATTTTGGCTGGCATTCGGGGTAGCGATTAAAGGTCTGCGCCGTCAACTGGTATTCAGTAGCCAGCGGATATTCATTGGCATTGAGCCACACATCGCCATTACCGCCCAAGCGGCGGGCTGACATATAAGGGGTCAGTGCGCGGACATTTGCACGGGCCAAATCAGTGACATTGGCAGACTTACTCATGCTTGCTCCTTTTGGGCGGCGGTCAGGGCGGCGACACGGAGGGTAACGGCGTTTTTGTGGGCGGTCAGTTGTTCCGCTTGCGCCAGGGTTTCGATAGTGGATGCCAGACCCAGCAAACCCTGCGGGGTTAATTGCTGCACGGTCATGCGCTTCACGAAATCGGCCAGTCCTAAACTGGAATAGGTTGAGGTATAACCATAAGTTGGCAACACGTGGTTAGTCCCGGAAGCATAATCCCCGGCAGATTCCGGCGACCAATCCCCCATAAAGACTGAACCGGCGTTATCAATTTGATCAATGATTTCTTCCGGCTGGCGTATTTGCAGAATCAAGTGCTCTGGCCCGTATTGATTGCTGATATCAATACATTGCTGCAAGTCTTTGGTGATGATCAAACGGCTGCTTTCCAATGCCTGGCGAGCAATATCCGCGCGCGATAACTGCTGGAGCTGGCGCTCAACTTCGACCGCAACGGCTTGAGCGATAGCAGCATCTGGCGTCAGTAAAATCACTTGAGAATCCGGCCCGTGCTCGGCCTGAGATAACAAATCAGAGGCAATAAACGCCGGTGTAGCACCGCTGTCGGCGATAACCAACACTTCAGACGGGCCTGCTGGCATATCGATCGCCGCACCGTCCAAACGTTGGCTGACCTGACGTTTGGCTTCTGTGACATAAGCATTACCCGGCCCAAAGATCTTATTCACTTTTGGCACCGATTCGCTACCAAATGCCATCGCAGCAATAGCCTGTGCTCCGCCAATTTGGAACACTTCTTGGATACCACACAATTGCGCTGCATACAGGATCTCATCGGCAATCGGCGGGGGGGAGCATAAAATCACGCGCTGGCAACCGGCAATCCGTGCTGGAGTGCCAAGCATCAGTACGGTCGAGAGCAGCGGAGCTGAGCCGCCAGGAATATATAAGCCGACGGAGGCAATCGGGCGGGTTATTTGCTGGCAGCGCACGCCCGGTTGTGTTTCAACATCTACCACCGGCATTTTCTGCGCGTTATGGAAGATTTCAATATTACGCACCGCTTGCGCCATGGCGTGTTTGATGTCGTCACCCAAGCGCCCAGCAGCGGCGGCTATCTCATCGCTGCTGATGCGGATGTCAGCAACTTTAACCGTATCAAAACGTTGGCTAAAATCACGCAAAGCGCTATCACCCTCGGCTTTTACCCGGTCAAGGATTTCACCGACTGTCGCGGTGATCCGCTCTGATGCATTAATCGCTGGGCGGCTCAACAGGGCTTTTTGCTGCTCTTCGCTGCATTGTTGCCAGTCAATTAAGGTATTGAAATTCGTCGGCTGCATTCCTTACTCCATCATCTTTTCAATCGGTAACACCAGAATGGAGCTGGCACCCAGCGCCTTCAGTTTTTCCATGGTTTCCCAGAATAGGGTCTCGCTACTGACCATGTGCATCGCTACGCGGCTTTTGTCACCGGCCAATGGCAGAATGGTGGGGCGCTCAGCACCCGGCAGCAGCGTGATGATTTCGTCCAGACGTTCACTTGGCGCGTGCATCATGATGTATTTGGATTCGCGTGCTTGAATCACACCCTGAATTCGGGTCATCAGGCGGTCAATCAGCTGTTGTTTGTCCGCTGGCATTTCGCCATCGCGCTGAATCAGGCAGGCTTTAGAGCGGTAAATTACTTCGACTTCGCGCAGGCCGTTAGCTTCGAGGGTGGCACCGGTTGAAACCAGATCACAGATGACGTCGGCCAAACCCGCTCGTGGTGCGACTTCAACTGAGCCGTTCAGCAAACAGGATTTAAAAGTCACACCTTGTTTATCAAGATATTGCTTTAAAATGTGTGGGTAAGAGGTGGCAATACGCTTATTTTGTAAACATTGTGGGCCGGTATACTCGGTATCCAGGGAGGCGGCCAGTGACAGTCGGCAACCGCCGAAGTCCAGGCGACGTAATGTGAAGTAACGCGGGTCTTCGCCTTGAGCGCGGCGGCTCAGCAACTCTTCTTCCAATACGTTTTCGCCAATAATCCCCAGATCAACCACACCATCCATCACCAACCCCGGGATATCGTCATCACGAACACGCAGGATATCGATTGGCATATTTTCAGCAAAGGCGATCAGGCGTTGTTGTTGTAAATTGATTTTAATCCCGCAGCGCGACAACAACTCATGGCAATCGTCACTGAGGCGGCCTGATTTCTGCATCGCTATGCGTAAACGTGTTTTATCCAACATGGTAAATCCTCTAATCTATTAATTTGTAAAAGCTAATTTATAAAATCGTGAGCAACAAAAAAGCCCTCGGAAGATAATCTTCCGAGGGCTTTCTCTATTGCGTTCTACCGCCACCTGGAAGATTCGTTAACCGTCTTCCAGCACACATCGGCCTGCAAGACTAGTCAGGATGATGGTGATGATGGTGATTAAATTGAACGCGAATCATAGTAGCTTCTCTGTTTGGGCTTTCTGACATAATCAAAATAGCCGGTACATGTCATAATTTCTGTCAATCAACGTAAACCATCCTGCGGGTAGCGTGCAACCTTTTTTTCACCCGATGACTTTATTTTACGCCAGTACACCACGCGCCATCTGCTGTCACGGGTTTTATTTTTAGCGATTATCACTCTGTTTGATGTCAGTTTAAGCAGGAAGTTGTTACATATGGCTATTACGCCGACGAACAAAAACAGATTCATAATGCCGAGCAATTATTAAGTTACATTCGTTGGCGTAGGTTATTAGTATGGAGTGTAACGGTATGAACCAGTCGAGGACAATTGAGATGAAAAAAGTAGCCATTATTGGGTTGGGCTGGCTGGGTATGCCGTTGGCGCAATCATTGGTCCGCCGTGGTGTGCAGGTTGTAGGAAGTAAAACCACGCCAGATGGTGTCGAGGCCGCCAGAATGAGCGGAATTAATTGTTATCAATTACAACTGACGCCGGAGTTGATTTGCGATCCAGATGATCTGGAACAACTGATGACGGCAGATGCGCTGGTTATTACCTTACCGGCTAGCCGTACCACTGACGGCGGTACACAATATTTTCAAGCAGTACAAATGGTGGTCGACAGCGCGTTGGCGTTTAGTGTGCCGCGTATTATTTTCACCAGTTCTACCTCGGTTTATGGCGAAATCGGTGGTCGAATCAAAGAAAGTTCCCCCCTGCAACCGGTGACTACCGCAGGCAAAACGTTGGCAGAACTCGAACTCTGGCTGCACAAATTACCCAATACCTCGGTGGATATTTTACGCCTGGCGGGGTTGGTGGGGACCGATCGCCATCCCGGCCGTTTCCTTGCGGGTAAAACCAATGTGAAAGGGGGTGGGCAGGGCGTTAATCTGGTGCATCAGGAAGATGTAATATCCGCCATCGAACTGCTGCTTAACCTGCCCAGAGGTGGCCATATTTACAACCTGTGCGCGCCAGTCCATCCGCGTAAACGCGACTTTTACCCTGAGTGCGCCCGTGCGTTACAACTGACACCACCTGAGTTTGCACCAGAAGAGGCAGAGGAAGCACCACGCGAGATTGATGGCAGCAAGATTTGCAGTGAGTTGGGGTTTGAATATCAATACCCAGACCCGGCAAGAATGCCTTTGAATTAATTATCTTATCGGCTACTGCGCGCTGAAGGTGTAAAAAGAGCAAAAAAATGCAGGTTAGCAGCATCAACGCGATCGGAAGCGGCGAGGACTGGCAGAAGAGTAAAGCGTCCGCGCCAGGGATGGCGCGGCTCGAGCCTCTAGGGAAGGATTGACGGCGTCTTTATGATCTGCCAGTTATCCCCGCTGGTTATGAACACCTTTACCGCTTCTGATGAATATAGGTCAGTGCCAGCGCCATCGCCAAAACCAATCCTTTGATGATATCCATCGCGTAGTAAGGCACTGACAGCATCACCAGCCCGTTTTGCAGCACACCAAGGATAACCGCGCCAATTAAGGTACCGACAGCATTGGGTTTGCCGGAGCCCGCGAGTGAAAAGCCAATATAGGCCGCAGCCACGGCATCCATCAGATAGCCGCCACCCGCATTGACTTGTGACGAGCCAATCCTGGATGCCAGCAGAATTCCACCGAGTGCCGCCAGCAGAGATGACAATACATAGGCCAGCACCCGATAACGCACGGTTCGAATACCGGCCAAACGCGCCGCTTCCGGATTCCCACCAATGGCATACATCCGACGGCCATGTTTGGTCAGCGATAAATACAACTGCACTATAATGGTTACCGCCAACATAATGAGCACTATCACCGGCACTTGACCCAGAGCTGAAAACATCTCAGGAATGACGCCTTCCGCCATATCACCACTGGGTAGTAGCATATTCTGCGTGATAGAACCGCCATAGCTGTACGTCATGGCCACGCCCTGAATCACAAACAGGCTGGCTAGGGTTGCCAGCATATCGGGGATTTTCAGCACCACAATCAAAAATGCGTTAAACAAGCCCACCAGAGTACAGACAAGTAAGGTCAGGATTATGGCTCCGGTAGTGCCAAACCCGTACCAGACAAACAGTGATACGACGATGGCATTCGCCAGCGACGCGGTGGAACCGACCGATAAGTCAAAGCCGCCAATCGACAGGGAAATCGACACGCCGATGGCAATGACCGTCACAATGGCAATGGAGCGCAAAATATTGATGATATTGTTGGGGTCAAGAAAATTATCTGAAGCCAGGCCAAATAACGCGATTAGCGCCACAACGGTAAGTAACATCCCCCATTTGTAGAGAAAATCAAACAACTGGTGACGCCACGGTTGTGCGTCCGGCAGGGGTATTTCTTTACTCACTGAGGGGTTCCTCCGGTTGAAAATAGTAATAATGTTTCTTCATCGACATCGGCGGCATTCAGTTCTGCCACAATACGTCCATCCCACAACACACAGATACGAGAACATAAACCGACTAATTCAGCGAATTCACCGGAAGCATAAATAATGCCTTTTCCCTGTTGCGCTAACCCATCAATCAGATTGAATAGATCCTGTTTGGCTTTGATATCCACCCCTTTGGTTGGCTCATCAAAAATCAGCACTTGGGCATTTCCGCGTAGCCACTTGCCTATCGCCACTTTTTGCTGATTTCCCCCAGATAAACGGGCCAGCTTTTGTTGCGGCGATGAGGTGCGAACTCCCAGGCGTGCAATCAGCTCTTTGGCCCAACTCAACTCTTGGCGACGGCTAAAAATACTCCAGCGGGAAAAACTGTCATCAGCAGCTACACTCAGGTTCATCGGGATACCTTCGTGAATAAAGATGCCTTCTTTGCGCCGCTCTTCTGGCACTAAAGCTAGCCCCTGTTCGACGGAACTGCTCGGTGAATGTGGTTTCCACGGTTTGCCCTGTAATTCCCCCTGATCAACACGGCTCGGCGTAGCACCAAACAAGGCTTTGCACAATTCGGTTTTACCCGCGCCAGCTAACCCGGCAATCCCTAATATTTCCCCTTCACGCAATGTCAGAGAGATATCGCGTAACTTGTGTTGGTCATGTAACCCTCTAACGGACAATAATATTTTCTCACTCAAAGCGGTTCGCCGAGGGGGAAAAATATCATCCAAGGTATGGCCGAGCATCTTTTCGACAATTTGTTCGCCACTCAGGTTACCCATGGCATCATGGCTGACCTTGCGGCCATCGCGTAATACGGTCAATTGGTCACAAATTTCACGCAATTCATGAATGCGGTGCGAAATGAAAACGATGGCTATCCCTTCAGATTGCAGGCGGCGAACCACTCTAAACAGTCGCGCACTCTCTTCTTGATCCAGTGGTGCGGTGGGCTCATCCAGAATCAGAAAACGACATTGATGGGAAAGGGCGCGGGCCAACAGCACCTGCTGCTTCTCGGCTAATGTGCAAGATTCCAGACGCTGGCGTACATTCAATTTAAGACCAAGTTGCCCCAGTAGGGCTTCTGCCTGGCGATAAAGTTGCGGCCAGTTAAACAGATGCCCCTGTTCTGCCAGCGTATCCAGCATAATATTTTCTGCTACCGACAGGGTAGGCACCAGCGCAACATCAACCTCTTGTTGAACCACATGAATACCGTGTTGTTTTGCCTGACGTGGGGAGTGAATATCTATCTGCTGACCATCAATGTAGATCTCACCACGATAGTGATTGTGAGTGCCGGAAAGGATCGCCATCAAGGTCGATTTACCCGCACCATTAGCACCGACTAATGCATGAGTCGAACCCCCTTCCAGTGTGAAATCAACTTGTTGCAGGGCATGAAATCCAGAAAACGAGATAGAGATATTTCGCATCTCAAGGCGGGCGGGAGTGATGGTAGACATAATTTCGATGACTGCCCTATAAAATATTGTAACGAAACAGGCAGTCAATAATGCTGCTGATATCATTCTTTTTTAACACAGTTTTTATTATTCGCAACAAACTAAAATAGTTAAGGTATATCAAAAAATTATTAAACAATGATAAGTATGCCCTTAAGATGGAAAAACACAGATGACATCGCAACTTAAAATAAATAATGATCTAAAAGGAACAGGGGCATGAGCACGAACGCAATCCGAGTGCAGGTGGGGCCTGCCAACTATTTTTCTTTTCCGGGCGCTATCGACAAACTGAGTGAATTTTATCCTCAGGCGGCACGGGAAAATGCGTTGTGGATCTATGGTGAGCGCGCCTTGGCGGCAGCCATTGATTATCTGCCAGCAGAATTTAACAGCCCTCAGGCGGTGCGCGCTTCATTTTCGACCCATTGCAGTGAATCTACTGTTGCTGATTTGGTGAAAACGGCGGGCAGTGATCGGCAAGTCGTGATAGGCATTGGGGGCGGGGCGGTATTGGATACGGCAAAAGCAGTGGCGCGTAAACTGGGTTTGCCGCTGGTGGCCATTCCGACTATTGCTGCGACCTGTGCGGCCTGGACACCGCTTTCAGTTTGGTATAGCGATGCCGGACAAGCACTGAATTTTGAAATTTTCAACGATGCCAATCACTTAGTATTAGTTGAACCGCGCATTATTTTGCAAGCGCCAGTGGAATACCTGCTGGCCGGGATCGGCGATACCTTAGCGAAATGGTACGAAGCGGTTGTTCTTAGTCCTCAACCGGAAACTTTATCTCTGACCGTTCGTTTGGGGTTACAGGCTGCTTTGGATATTCGCAATGTGTTGCTCAAACAAAGTGAAGCGGCATTGCACGCGGTGAAACAGGGTGAACTGACGCAAGATTTCCTGGATGTAGTTGATGCGATTATTGCCGGTGGTGGCATGGTCGGCGGGCTGGGTGAGCGCTATACCCGTGTGGCAGCGGCTCATGCTGTGCATAACGGCTTAACGTTATTGCCTCAAACTGAACATTTCTTGCATGGTACCAAAGTCGCCTATGGGATATTGGTTCAAACTGCTTTGTTGGAACAGGATGAAGCCTTGCAATCACTGATTGTGGCATTTAATCAATTAGGTTTACCGACACATCTGGCGGCACTGGATGTTGATATTAATGACCGCGACGCCATTGAGCTGGTGATTAGCCGAATTCTGAAGCCGAGCGAGTCAATTCATTATCTGCCTGTTGAGCTTAATTCAGACAAAATGTGGGCAGCGATTGAGCGGGTAGAAATTGCCGCTCAGCACTGATACAGCATAGAAATAGCCGTTTAGATCAAACTGTCATAAGAATATTGTTTCAAGCGGTTTAACATCTTGTTTTTTGCTCCCAAGTTAGGGCAAAATACGCGCCATGGAATAGCCGACGTTTAAACGCGTCGGTTATTTTTTTGCATTCGTGTTTTCACAAATCAAGAGGCCGGACAACGATCCGGATAGATAAACAGGTCCGCGAGCGATTATTCACATACGAAAATCGCCGTTATGAG
>NZ_JBLWEX010000086.1:0-10007 GCF_048323875.1 Yersinia sp. LJYL362 | reverse complement strand
CATTAGTGCTTGCTTTTGCTATGTCTATGGATGCCTTTGCTGCATCTATTGGTAAAGGTGCCAGCCTACATAAACCCCGTTTTAGAGAAGCTATCCGCACCGGTCTTATCTTTGGTGTGATAGAAGCTATTACCCCACTAATTGGTTGGTGCATTGGCCTATTCGCCAGTCAATATATTCTGGAATGGGACCACTGGATTGCCTTCAGCCTGCTGTTCATTCTGGGTTGCCGCATGATTTTTGAAGGCGCAAAACAGCAAGTCGAAGAAACCGAAAAAATGCGCAGTCACAGCTTCTGGGTTCTGGTGATGACAGCTATCGCCACTAGCCTTGATGCTATGGCAATTGGTGTTGGTTTGGCATTCCTGCAAGTGAACATTGTTCACACCGCAATGGCGATTGGGTTAGCCACCATGATTATGGCAACGCTCGGGATGTTGATTGGCCGCTATATTGGCCCGCTGTTGGGTAAACGCGCTGAAATCATCGGGGGTATTGTGTTGATAGGTATCGGTTTTAATATCCTTTACGAGCACATTTATCGTCTCGCCTAACCTGATAGCCCTATCGTTAGTGCTTTTATTCTCGCCGTAAAATAAAGCGGGTAAGAGGAGCAAAAAGAAACCCCGCATTCGAGATGAATAGCGGGGTTTTTTATTCTATCAACTACCGGCAAATATCAATTCAGTATTAGAAGTCCATTGATACTGATAATTTAAGTGCTCGTGGGTCGCCCTGATAGATGTAAGTGCCAGAATCTTCAACCGACTCCCAGTAACGTTCGTTGGTCACGTTCTCAATATTCGCACGCCATGTCAGGCTGGTATCTTTCATTGGCATGGTATAACGCACCCCCAGATCCAGACGCGTCCAAGGTTTCAGTTTCAAGGTATTGGCTTCGTTGGCATATTGGGAACCAGAGCGCACTACCGTACCGGTTGCGGTCAGGCCTTCAACCACTGGAATATCATATTCGCCGCCAAACACTAACTGGTAGTTGGCAACACCGACGGCATCATTACCATTATTGGCGCTGTCAGCCGCTTTAGTCAGTTTAGGGTCTAACCAAGTTGCGCTCGCTAACAGACGGGTACCAAATACCGGCTCGCCGAATACATTCAATTCAATACCGCGGTTGCGCTGTTCACCGTAGAAACCATAGACGTTAGTCGCTGGATCAACCATACCCGTTGGTCGGGTGATTTCAAATAGAGCCAACGTACCACCGTAGCGTTGGTTATCAAACTTCACGCCGATTTCATTCTGTTTGGAATGAATAATGCCCGGAATTTGACCTGCGTTAACCACTGGCTTGCCATTAAATTGATAAGGTGCGGACTTGCCCGGCCCCAGCGCTTCAATGTGGTTAGCATACAGGGAGACTTTCTCCCACGGCTTCACCATGATGCCGTAAATAGGTGTCACTTTCATCGCATCCAGTGAACCGGCACTGTTTGGTACCCCACTGTCGAAGTTACGAATAGTGACTTCCTGCCGACGTACACCCAGCATCAATGACACTTTATCGTCCATCATTGACAAGGTATCAGACAATGAAAGACCGGAAGCACGGACCTGACTATTTAACTGAGGATCCTGACTGGTACTGCCCATTGTTGTGGTAGGGAAGCCAATCACGCCAGGATTATAGATATTGGTATCAACTGGATTTGACATATTCCAGGCTGATTTAGCCGTACGATAGTTAGCGGCATAACCCAGATTGATTTTATGGGTGATAGGGCCAGTATCAAAGTGACCACGAATACCGCCCAGACCGGCAACAGAGTCAGCGACATACGGCACATATAGACGAGAAATAGTGGCATCGCCATTATTCGCACTGGTTAAGGTCGGCGAACCATATTGACCGGTTTCTTCGTTACGGCTGGCACCGACAGAGCCATAAATAGTCCAGTTCTGGCTGACATCATACTCACTACGCAGCATACCGAAGGTAGTTTCCATATCGGTATAAACCCACGACTGCCCATAGTTCAGGGTTGAAGATGGCGGTTCAGGAATAACCGTTGCACCGCCAATCGCCACATCAGTGCGCATATGATGAATAGTTTGCTTCTGGTAGCCCACATCTAATGAGGTACGGGCGCGATCACCGCGGTAATCTAAACCGGTAGAAACTGCAGTCGTGCGCTCTTTCTGATCATGAATAGCTGACTCACCTTCACGGTGCAGGACATTCACTCGCACGCCGAACTGATCATCATCACCATAACGGCGACCGACATCCAACGCCCCACCCACTTGAGAAGCTGAACCATAATCCACCGTAACGCGAGTTAACGGAGTATCACCGGCACGTTTAGGTTCGAGGTTAATCATCCCGCCCACACCGCTACCACTTGGTGAGATACCGTTAATGAAGGCATTGGCACCTTTAAACACCTCGACTCGCTCAACCATACTGGTTGACACGATCTGACGCGGTAAAACACCAAACAGGCCACCAAATGAGATATCGTCGCCATCAAGGTTATAACCACGAATACGATAATTCTGCGACGGGTTGCCGTAACCGCGCACATTCTGCACGGAAGCATCATTTTTTACGACATCAGCAATCGAGTTAGCTTGCTGGTCTTCAATCATTTTGGAGGTATAGCTAATAACGTTAAATGGCACGTTGCGCGCGTCTTGCTGCCCAAGGAAGCCGATACGACCACCATTCGCTACCTGACCATCTAAATAGGTTGGAATTAAATCATTACCACCAGCACGGAAAGTCTCCTGCGTCCCAACAACGGTGATGGTGTCATTTGTTTTGCTGTCTTCAGCTTTAGCCGTAGCCGCTGTCGCACTGGTTTTTTTGGCATTTTCAGCTGTGCTATCTGTGGCCGCCGCTGCCCATGAGGAAGCGGATAGCGTCCCTAATGCGGCACCGATCATGACGCATAACAGACGCGGAGCCAGCCGTTTCTGATGTGCGCGAGAAGAAATAGTTTGATTCATCGTGTTGATGCCCCTGAGTTTCACAAAATGATTACAAATGAGAATGCTTATTATAAGGATTCAGAATTATCCGGATAACATCTACCGATGCAAGCATTTCTGCACATCCAGAGGATTATTTTTCGTGTCGTGAATAAATTAGATGGGTTATGTAATAGACATGATCGCGGGCAGTAACGTTATTGCCTGAGGAGATGCAAAAGAAACTAAAGTAAAAATATTCTGAAAATGTATTTACAGAGCGCGGGATTAATTCCGTGCTTCCCACTTAAGTCATTTATTTATACATTTCACCGGCCAATTTGCCCCTATTATTAATAAGGATAACTGTTATTACTTATCCATATTGACTCATCCCCCACCGCCAGAAGCCCTGTAAACAGTGGTGTTGCCGCAATAAATAATCCTATAATTAGGCTTTTGAATTCTTTCACTTTATTCCTAATAATAAAAATCTTATTACATTATTTTCGATGTTAGCGATAAACTAGTACATCACATTTATCGCGATAACAGATTTAAACCATCTGGGTTTAGTTCTGCGTAGCAACAGTTTACTGAATAAAAATTCAAGGAATACAGGAATGGCTTTGCATCCGGCATCATTTGACGATCACATTTTTCGGCTATTAATCGAAGCCGTAGATGACTACGCCATATATATCATTGATGCCCAAGGACATATCCTTACCTGGAACAATGGTGCCGAGCGCAATACTGGCTACAATGCCGATGAAATCATTGGCCAATCTTTCGAGCTGTTTTACACCCCTGAAGATTTAGCAACCCAATTGCCCGCCAAAGGCCTGCTGCATGCCAACCAACTTGGCCATTATGAGAATCAGGGCTGGCGAGTTCGCAAAAATGGTAAGCGCTTCTGGGGGCATATCACCCTTAGCGCATTGCATGACTCAGACCACAATTTGCAGGGTTTTGTGCAAGTTACCCGTGATCTGACCGACAAATGGCAGCGGGAAAATGCTTTGCGCAAAAGTGAAGAGCAGTTTCGCCATCTGATAAGTGAAGTCGAAGATTACGCTATCTACATGATAGATACTCATGGGCGTATTCTGACCTGGAATAAAGGCGGTGAGCGCAATGAAGGCTATACCAGTGACGAAATCATTGGCGAGCATTTTGCCTTGCTGTTCACACCAGAAGACATTTCCGCAGGTCTGCCAGAGAAATCACTGGCAAAAGCCATTGCCGAGGGTAATTTCCAGACCGAAGGCTGGCATGTGCGCAAAAATGGTATTCGTTACTGGGCCAGTGTGGCCATTAACCCGATGCATGATGACAGCGGGAAGTTGTTAGGTTTTACCAAAATTGTCCGTGACCTGACTGAACGACGCCAGCGCGAAGAAGCCTTACGCATCAGCGAAGAACGTTTTCGCCTGATGGTCGATACCGTTGAAGATTATGCCATTTTAATGCTGGACCCTTGGGGCCGCGTCAATACCTGGAACCACGGCGCAGAGCGTAATATGGGCTATGCCAGCAATGAAATAATCGGCCAACATTTTGGCTGTTTCTTTTTACCGGAAGATATCGCCGCCGGGCTACCAGAGAAATTACTGAAAACCTCCGCTTCGGCCAGTCGGGTGGAACGTGAGGGCTGGCTGGTGCGTAAAGATATGACCCGCTATTGGGCTGTTACCGTGATTACCGTGGTGCATGACCACCATGGCAAGCTGCTGGGTTATGCCAAAATAATCCGCGATATGAGCGAGCGAAAACAACGGGAAGATGCGCTGCGTGCCAGTGAAATAGCGCGCTATGAAGAGCGGGAGCAACTGCATCGGGTGCTGTCATCCATTCAGGAGGGAATTATCTCTCTTGATACTGAAGGCCGCGTTGTATTAATGAATCCTAAAGCTGAAGAAATGACCGGCCGCAGTCAGAATGAATCTTGTGGCTTGCCCATTGAAGAAGTTTTTATCTTGTGGTCCCCGCTACAGGATAAAAATCAATTAGTTGCCATAAATCAGTGCCTGGCCGAAGGGCGTCATACCTTATTGCCCGAAGGCAGCCAGCTGTTATCCAGCCAGGGAGAGCGCCAGGAGATTCGTTGCTCCGCCTCACCGATTCGTGATCGTGACAATCTGCTTACCGGTGCTGTGGTAGTTTTCCAGGATGTCACGCGCGCGCGCCATGAGCAGCGAGAGTTACAGTATCAGGCCAATCATGACATGTTGACCGGGTTGATAAATCGACGGAGATTGGAAGAACGCCTCAATCAGGCCATCAGCCAGTTGGGTCAGGATGAGCAGCATATCCTCTGTTATGTCGATTTAGATTACTTTAAGGATGTGAATGACAGCGCCGGCCACGAGGCTGGGGATATGGTGCTTCGAATGGTAGCGCAAACCATGCAACAAGCGGTGCGCGAAAATGATATTGTGGCGCGTTTAGGCGGTGATGAGTTCGCTATTGTGCTATTTAATTGCCAGAATAAACCCGCAACAGAAGTGTTGGAAAGAGTCGTCGCCGACATTGCCTCAATCCAATTCCATTGGCACGGTCAATCCTATTCCTTTACCGCAAGCCTTGGAGCGGTATCATTGAATAGGCAAACAGAAACGGCAGCACAAGCTATGCGTCAGGCCGATATTGCCTGTTACGCGGCAAAACATGCTGGCCGCAACCGCTTATCACTTTCGCTATAACTCGACCTCTCTTTTAGCAGGTGACTATAGGGTCACCTGCACCCTCAATGACACAATTTTTACAAGGTTATCTTGATGGCATGTCCAGCAATTAGACCCCGGTCAAAATATCGATTTCAGCAGTGTGATATATAAATATCATCACCTGATTAATTGGAAAAATAACTATGCCGTACTTTACGGTCAGTATCGTTTTGCATAACGCCGTAGAAGGCGATTACGATTCTCTTAATAAGAAAATGATTGATGCTGGATTTACTTGTCTTATCGGTAGGGAGAAAGTCTATAAATTACCAGAGGGAGAGTTCAATTACGGTAGTGGTACATTGAATAAACAGGAAGTTGCTGATTTAGCACTAAAAGTTGCAGAACAGATACGATTTATCCCCTCTATTTTAGTCACTGAATCTGGAGGGAGAACCTGGCGCAATTTAGATCTAAAATAACTCATCCATTATAAACATTATATTTTAAAAATTTGACTTAAGTTAATTGCTAATCCTCCACCAGGGATTATAACACTACCCCATTAAGATAATAATATTTATCCCTAAGGGGAATTATGCGCTCGTCATTTATTTAGACATTATGAAATAACGAGCAATCACTTATATTAGCTTCTCGTCACTGCTTAATGTAGCACTCGCAAGATCTTCTCTACGGCGATGAACGGCGATAACAAAATCGGTTTCACAGACAAAGGACTGCCGGGCAGCGAGTTCTTGTCCAGTTTCAATGGAAGCGCGCCAGGCAAAAGGCGTCATCTGCAATAAATTGAAGCTTTGTTTACCGGTTAACTTCATTTCGTAGGCCAATTTTTCACTGCTAATCAGATCAAACCCATCCAAATGCTCTGGCGTATCGTCGTGAAGTTGTACTTGAGCATAAATCAGGGCTTTTAACTGATAGAGATGCCGCGGGCCAGGCGCAACAGTAACAACGATGCCACCGGGTTTCACTGTGCGAGCCAATTCCGTTGCCTTACAGGGGGCATAAATACGTAACACTGCATCAAGAGCATGATTAGCAAAAGGTAACCGATGGCTCGACGCTACACAGAAACTCACTTGAGGATAGCGTTTTGCTCCGTATCTGACGGCGACTTTGGCAACATCTAACCCGAAAATAGCCATCTGACGCTGCCGATTTAATCGGTCCGCCACTGCGGCGGTGTAATAACCTTCGCCACAACCGATATCCAACAACATAGCGGCATCCAGTGGCAGCGCCTTATCCAGCATATCGCAAACCTGCTGTTGCAAGGGTTGATAATAACCCGCATCCAGAAAAGCCCGCCGAGCCTGCATCATCTCTGGGCTATCCCCTGGCTGTTTCGACCCTTTATGCTGCACCGGCATTAAATTGACGTAACCCTCTTTGGCGCAATCAAACTGGTGATTATTGCTGCAACGCCACTGTTGCGGGCTTTGCTGCAAGGCCTGATGACAAAGGGGGCACTGATAAGACATGGTTGAATCCCAGGTAACTGATTAATAACCGCCAGAAATACCGGCAGACGCGGCGTTAGTCTAAAGAAGCGCAGATACTGTTGCAAGCCACGGTTTCCCTTTGTGAATCAACCGAGATTAACTATGCCGAATCACATTGACGGGAATCGCATCGGGCTTCACATTCATGGTGCGTAAAATTTGCCCCATAATATCGCTAAATACCGGTGCTGATACTGCGCCACCATAGTATTTGCCCCCTTGAGGATTGTTAATCACCACCACCAAAGCAAAACGAGGCTGACTGGCGGGAGCAACACCGGCGGTATACGCCACATATTTATCAATGTACTGACCATTTGGCCCAATCTTCTTGGCTGTCCCGGTTTTCACAGCCACCCGATATCCCCGCACTGCGGCTTTCACCCCACCGCCGCCAGGCAATGCTACACTTTCCATCATATGCTCCACCTGACGTACCAACTCTTCGGGGAATATACGCTGGCCCAATACCGGCGGATCAACCTTAGTAATAGACAAGGGTCGGTAAATGCCGAAGCTGCCGATAGTGGCATAAACTCGAGCCAGTTGCAGCGGTGTCACCATCAAGCCATAGCCGAACGAGAATGTCGCGCGGTCTAAATCACTCCAACGCTGCCGATGTGGCATTAACCCACTGCTTTCACCGGTAAGCCCTAACTGAGTTGGCTTACCCAAACCAAAAGCTGAGTAGGTCTGCACTAATGCAGACGCGGGCATCGCCAGAGCCAGTCGCGATACGCCAACGTCACTGGATTTTTGCAGCACACCGGTCAGTGACAAAGCCGGATAAAGCGCCACATCTTTGATAAGGTGCCCACTCAATATATAGGGGTGAGTGTCCAGCACTGCATCAGGTTTCACTATATGGCGCTCTAATGCCGTCATGACCACCATCGGTTTCACTGTTGAACCGGGTTCAAAAATATCGCTGATCGCCCGATTGCGAAAATTCTCTTCAGGAGTGCCGACCCGATTATTGGGATTAAAGGTGGGATAGTTGGCCATCGCCAATACTTCGCCAGTGTTCACATCAATAACCACGGCAGAGCCGGAATCTGCTTTATTGAAGATGACGGCATTGGTCAATGCATGGGAGGCTTCCGTTTGGAGCCGTTCATCAATGCTGAGTTGAACATTTTGTCCTGGATGGCTGTCGGTCGAGGAGATATCTTCAACCACCCGGCCGAAGCGATCTTTACGCACCACCCGGCTGCCGGCGGTGCCACTGAGGAGTGTATTAAAGCTTTTTTCTACTCCCTCAATCCCCTGATCATCAATATTGGTGAAACCCACCAGATTCGCGGCAATATCGCCCGACGGATAAAAGCGCCGTGACTCCTCTTTTATAGCAATACCAGGCAACTTTAGTCGTTGAATATATTCAGCGACATCAGGTTCCACTTGCCGGGCCAGATAGATAAAACGGGCATGTGGGTTTTGGTGAATACGGCTATTGAGTTGGTCGAGGGGAATGTTAAGTTCCTGAGCCAAGGCCTGCCAGCGCTCTGAAACACTGACACCACCTTTATCCAATACCGTTGCAGGATCCGCCCAGATAGCCTCAACCGGCACGCTGACTGCTAGAGGATGTCCGTTTCTGTCGGTGATCATACCGCGCGTATTCGGTGTAGCGACCACCCGTACTGAACGCATATCTTCTTCTTTTACCAACGGATCAGGTTCAATAATTTGCAACCAGGCAACTCTGGCTATCAGACCAATAAATGAAAGTAAAATGCAGCCACATAACAAGCTAAAACGCCAACGGATAAAGCTGGAAGAATCATTTTTTGGTTTAGAAATCACAAAGTTCAATCCTGAATGGTCGCTTGAATAACAGCAGCCATTAAACCCTATCCACAGCATCAATGAGTGCCAAAACAGTGATACAAGATGCGTTATTTTGCAACAATTCACTAACGGCGATTTAAAAGAAAAGGTGACTGGTCAATAAGTTAAAAAACGGCTTACACTGGATAGCGTCTTTTTCTTCCTTAGGTAAGTCCTATGACTGATTTTTCACCTCATCTCAGCCGAATCACCACTATTTGCCATGGTTTTGGTAATAAATCTGCCCTATTACCTGACTGCCTCCAGCCTTATCAGGCATCACAAGCCAATAAAAAACAGGTTCATGGCACCACGATTATCGATGTAATAACGCCGGGGCAAGAATGTGGTGAAGCCGATGGCCTGTACACCACTCAATCTGGCATTTTATTAACTGTCTTGACGGCGGATTGTCTGCCGGTGATTTTCAGTCAACGGGATGGAAAAGGTATTGCAGTGGTTCACGCCGGTTGGCGCGGTTTATTAGATGGCATTATCTTAAGGATGGTTGAACGTATTGCCCGTGATGATAACCCGGAAAATTGGGTGGCCGCCATCGGGCCAGCCGCCCGCTCCTGCTGTTATGAAGTTAATGAAGAACTGGTGGAACGGTTTGTTAATGAATTGCCGCTGGCAAAAAATATTATTTCGCCGCGTTTTCGCCACCTTAACTTAGCAGCCATAGCTGAGCACCAGTTACGAGGTGCTGGCATTCATCAAGTTGATAGGGTCGGTAGTTGTACAATATGTACCACCACGCCAGATGATGGGGATAATGCCCAGCCTCGTTTCAAATACACTAGTTTTCGCCGCACCAGCCAACAGCAAGCGATTGACCCAAGCCATCCCGGCATTAAAGGCCGTAATCAGTATTCGGGATTAATTATCTTGCCTTAACGGCTAGATTGAATTGATGCTGTTCCAGACACAAAAAAACCCGCACAAAGGCGGGTTTTTAACAGCAAAAGAGCTGATTAGATTGCAGTAACGTTTACTGCAGACGGACCTTTCTGACCGTCTTGGATTTCGAACTCTACGTTCTGGCCTTCAG
>NZ_JBLWEX010000085.1:0-9994 GCF_048323875.1 Yersinia sp. LJYL362 | reverse complement strand
TGCGTGGCATCAACGTGGTAGCCAACTTGAACTCGGTTATTGTTGTGGTTCAGGTGGCAATCATGGTGGTATTCATGGGGCTGCTGATTCATGGTGTTTATCAGGGGGAAGGTGCGGGCACATTGGTGAGCCCACGTCCGTTCTATTCTGAAAATGCCCATTTGGTACCGATGATAACCGGGGCCACGATACTGTGCTTCTCATTCCTTGGTTTCGATGGCATCAGTTCGCTGTCTGAAGAAACCCCGAATGCGGGCAAAGTGATCCCGAAAGCGATTTTCCTGACGGCATTGATTGGCGGCGTGATCTTTATTGTGGTGTCTTATTTCCTGCAACTCTATTTCCCAGACATTTCACGCTTCACTGATCCTGATGCGTCGCAGCCGGAAATCATGTTGTTTGTTGCGGGTAAATTCTTCCAGTCAGTTATTCTGTGCTTCTCCTGTGTCACCGTACTGGCATCAGGTATGGCCGCACACGCCGGTGTTTCGCGTCTACTGTATGTGATGGGGCGCGACGGAGTATTCCCGGAGAAAGTGTTTGGTTACGTGCATCCGAAATGGCGTACCCCAGCAATCAACGTACTGCTGGTTGGCGGCGTAGCATTGTCTGCTATCTCGTTTGACTTGGTGACAGCAACGGCATTGATTAACTTCGGCGCGCTGGTGGCCTTTACCTTCGTTAACCTGTCGGTGATTTCACAGTTCTATATCCGTGAACGCCGTAACAAGTCGTTCAAGGATCATTTCAGCTACCTGGTTCTGCCAATGATTGGCGCAGGAACGGTTGGTGTGCTGTGGATGAACCTGGAAAGCAGCTCAATGACGCTGGGCTTGGTGTGGGGTGCAATTGGCCTGCTTTATATGGTCTGGAAAACCCGTGCATTCCGTCAGGCACTGCCACAGTTTAATGGTGAACTGGCACAGTAACTGTGTTGCTATGGCGTTTCAGATGGCCGACAAAGTCAACTGAAGGGGAATCGTGCCGTTGGGGTCACTCTTAGTTTCAAATACCAGCGCGCAAGCGACCGGAGCGGCCCTAGGTGCGGTAAACCCTTCACTCACTGTGTGACCTCAAACGGAGCCTGAAAATGGCTCCGTTTTTTATTGGCTATTTATTACTGGTGGGGTTAGCTCACCAGATCTCTGGCATAGTCAAACAGGGCTTTCAGCAGTGCCAGCTTCTCTTTATCATCCTCATACTGGTTATATAACGCCTCCAGTTGCAACACATAGTCTTGTACTTTTTCTGGATTAAGCGCTTCGCGACGATGCTCTAACCAGCGCTGTTGCTCACTGTCAGTCAACGTATTTGGATAATTACGTGCGCGGAAACGGAATAACAATGCTTCCAACCGTGGGTCTTGGAAGGTCAGATCGAGTGCTGGCAGATTTTGCGGTTCAGTTTGTAAAATGATTTTCATGGTAGCGCGGTCAGCATCACTGAAAAAACCGTTATACAGCTGAGTATCCACATCATCAGAAACGGCAAAAGGCTCAGCCTCTGCAAATAGGGCGACTACTTTTTCACGGACTTGCGGATTTTGCCGCAATAATTGCAAATTCTGCAGGCAGCGTTGGCGATCAATGCCCAAACGATCGGCATTTTCCGGTAGTAGAGTTTTCGCGGGGGCGAGTACCGGGCATTTATTGATATGCACCAGCTTCAGTGGCACGGCGGCATCTTGGGCACTGAGTTTGTCGCGGCGGGTATAAAGCCGCTCACGCAGTGTATCGCTATCCAACTCTAACAGGGGTGACATATCACCCGCCAGATCGCACATAATCACCGCATTTTTATTCTCAGGATGCCATGCCAGCGGCGCAACCCAACTGGTGTTACCCCGTGCCGCACCAAACATGCCAGATACATGAACCAGCGGTGTCATATCTGCAATATCAATCAATGCGTTGATTTTGTGTTTACTACGGTGCTGGTAGAGGTAATCAAACAGCCGCGGTTGTGCTTGCTTGACCAGCTTTGCCATAGCGATAGTGGCATACACATCAGACATCGCATCATGGGCATGCAAGTGTTCAACGCCGTTGGCTTTGGTCAAATGCTCCAATTTGAAACTGGGTAAACCCTCTTCGTTTTCCGGCCAGACAATACCCTCAGGGCGCAGGGCGTAGCAGGCGCGCATCACATCGAGTAAGTCCCAGCGAGAGTTTCCCCCTTGCCAGCTGTAGGCATAAGGGTCATAAAAATTGCGGTAGAAAATATTGCGACTAACTTCATCATCAAAACGAATATTGTTGTAACCCAGAATACAGGTACCGGGCACATTGAAAGCTTGATGGATTTGACGGGCAAACTCGGCTTCATTCACCCCATTGGCTAAGGCATGTTGCGGGGTGATGCCGGTTATCATCACGGCTTCCGGCTGCGGCAGGTAGTCATCTGCGGGGGCACAGTAAACCACCAGCGGTTCTTCAATGATATTGAAATCCAAATCGGTACGAACCCCGGCAAACTGTGCTGGCCTGTCTAACGCGGGGCGCTGACCGAAGGTCTCATAATCATGAATGTAGAATGTTGGTTGCTTGTTTTTATCTGACATGATGCGGTTTAACCCTTAATTCTTATGGTCATTCTTTATGATGGGTCACTGCCCGCGGTAAGCCGCAGTGCCCCACGGCATTAGCGCTAGAATATCATTTCAGGCGGGTCGGGACGTCAGGATTTATTTTGAAATAATTATGTTTCAGTCAAAATGTGTCGATCCAACTAATATTTACCTGCCGTTTACTTAGCTATTCATACAATCAGCCTACTGAATATAATAAGTAGGACTCAAAGTGAAAACACTTCTGTTAACCGGCGCCACAGGTTTTCTGGGCGGAGCTGTGCTCGAAAAGCTATTGTTGGAAAACTCAGATTTTAATTATTTATTATTAGTCCGGGCTAATACACCTGAGCAGGGATTAACACGTATTCGCGAGAATATGGCGAAATTTTATCTCCCTAATGGGCAACTGAATAAAATTGATGTTAGCCATATTTTATTAGGGGATTTAGCTGAACCGGACAGTTTTATTAATGACCCGCGTATTGATGGGGTGACGCATGTTATTAATTGTGCTGCTGTCGCATCATTCGGGAATAACCCGCTCATCTGGAAAGTGAATGTCGATGGCACATTAGCCTTTGGCAAAAGAATGTCGCAGGTTGCTGGTTTACAAAGATTCATCCATGTGGGAACAGCTATGTCTTGCACACCCGACGCCGATACTGTGGTGAGCGAGCAGGTTTTATCCGCAAAGGATGACGCGCATTTGGTGGAATACACTAAATCTAAATCAGCAATTGAGCGTTTATTGGCTGAAGAATGCCCAGGGTTACCCTTGGTATTTGCCCGACCATCGATTGTGGTTGGCCATACCCGGCTGGGCTGTCAGCCATCCAGCAGCATCTTTTGGGTATTTCGCATGGCATTAATGCTACGCAAGTTCATGTGCTCGCTGGATGACTATATCGATGTTATTCCAGTCGATTATTGCGCAGACGCTTTAGTGTGTATTTTACTTC
Organism: Yersinia sp. LJYL362; assembly: GCF_048323875.1. Classification (NCBI taxonomy): domain Bacteria; kingdom Pseudomonadati; phylum Pseudomonadota; class Gammaproteobacteria; order Enterobacterales; family Yersiniaceae; genus Yersinia; species Yersinia sp. LJYL362. Next base: position 6,466 of record NZ_JBLWEX010000085.1, on the reverse strand, counting down.
ATCCAAATTTACCCGATAATATCTATCATATTTCAGCCGGCGAGAAAGATAGCGTTAGTTTTGCCCAGATTGATCAGGCGATGTCAGCTGCTGCCCGACAGAAACCTATGGGGGCGGATTATTGCCAGGTAGAATACGGTGCATTGGTACAAATGCGTAACCAACTGAAAGGGATTTTTGGCCCCTGCAATGAGCGCCTAATGCTAAAAGCCATGCGCTTATATGGTGCATTTGCCCTGCTTAACGTGCGGTTCAGTAATGAACGTTTACTCAGCTTGGGAATGCCGCCGTCGCCACGCTTCACCGATTATATTGCTTGTTGTGTCGAGTCCAGCTTTGGCGTGTCTATTGTGCAACAAATGGCGGTTGACTTTAAATAAGCTTATTTCCCAGTTGGCAATCGGGGAATACTTATTCCCCCCAGTTATTCCTGCTACTTTTGGTAACGGTTAATCCGATGCTAGCGCGTAATAACTCAGCTAAACTTAGGTTTTGGTATCTTATTGGAAGTAGGTATGTGTGCGCCTGAATAAAAAAATATCGCCATTGGATAACCTGATCTACACCCATTACCGCATCACTCACGCTTTACGTATTACGTTAGCGTTTATCTTAACATTTCTGATTATTCGCTTACTGGCTATTCCGGAAGGTACCTGGCCGCTGATCACATTAGTGGTGGTGATGGGGCCGATATCTTATTGGGGCAATGTGCTGACCAGAGCGATGCAGCGTATTGGCGGGACTGTTTTTGGTGCGATATCCGGCTTGATTGCTCTGTCTCTGGAGTCTTATTCCTTAACACTTATGCTGGCCTGGTGTGGGGTTGTGATGTTCTTGTGCGGCTACTTAACGTTGGGCAAGCGCCCCTATATGGCTTTGCTCATCGGCATCACTCTGGCGGTGGTGTGTGGATCGGCCCCAGGAGATATGACTACCGCCCTGTGGCGCAGCGGCGATGTTATTTTTGGTTCATTATTGGCATTGGTCTTTACCAGTGTCTATCCACAACGCGCTTTCACCCATTGGCGTATGCAGATGAGTGATAATCTGCGGGCCATCAGCCAAATCTATGCGGCTTATTTATCGCCCAATGTTATCGAGCGCCCACGGTTAGAGCCTAAATTAAAAGCTGCACTCAGTCAGTCGGTTAAAATGCGTACTTTTATTGCGCCTGCCAGTAAAGAATCTCATATTAATAAAGACGTTTTTGAGGCTATTCAGACACTGAGCCGCAACCTGATTTGCACGCTGGAATTGCTGGTGGATGCTTATTGGTCGTCGCGGGAAAGCCATTTTATTATGCTCAATGCCAAAGGCTTGCGCAGTACTCAGTTGATGACAATCCGCACTTTGAATACATTAAGTGACAGCCTGCGCGATGGATCTCCTGCTCGTGAGCGGGAAGTTGCCGGTGAGCTGAGTGAAATCTCTACTGAGTTGAAATCATTGATGTTGGCCGTGACGCAAGAGCAGCAGATAGAAACACCGATTTATGGCTATGTTTGGCTGAGTATGGAGTTAACCAAACAGCTTGAGGAATTGGACGATCTGATTAATATGACTTTACGCAGGTGATCTATTGTTGGATTCAGGCAGATGATATTTCTGTCTGACGGGTAAAGCGGGTAAGATAAGTCTAGCCAATGAATCTTGTCATCAGGCATAACAAAGCGGTATGGTTCACATAGCCTGGTCACCAGCAATTGAATTTGTGTAAAACTTAAGTGAAGGTGTGAAAATGGATAATGCAAGTAAGCCAACTTTCCAGGACGTTTTGGAGTTTGTGCGTATGTTCCGTCGCAAAAACAAGTTGCAGCGTGAAATCGTTGATAACGAAAAGAAAATTCGTGATAACCAAAAACGCGTTCTGTTGCTCGATAACCTGAGTGAATACATCAAACCAGGGATGAGCATCGAAGAGGTTCAAGCCATTATCGCTAACATGCGTGTTGACTACGAAGATCGTGTCGATGAATACATCATCAAAAACGCAGATCTGTCTAAAGAACGCCGTGAATTGTCGAAAAAACTGAAAGCGATGGGCGAAGTTAAGTAACTTTAGCGCAACGTGAAATAGCGTATTTTACCGCTATTAATAGAAAGGCTGGCATTAATCGCCAGCCTTTTCTTTTGGCTAAATTGTGTTTAGTTTGACGGTTTATTTTGCCGTAAGAAACGAAACGCTGGGATCTTCGCACCTTTGACAAAGATAAATGCCAACAGTAATGAACCCCACAGGGCCATGGTGATATAACTACTCACGCCCATTATATTCAGCCCGCTCTCCAGCATTTGTAGCAGGAACAGTGCTAGCACAATGCCGACAATTTTACCAAACCCGCCATCAGGATTAACCCCGCCTAACACCGTCGCCAGGATAGTGATAAGTAACAGTGATTCGCCATAGGAGGCTTTGGCCGAGTTTAGCTTGGACATCATCAACAAGGCCGCGACGGCACACAGTAACGATGAAATCACGTACACCCAAATCAACGTGCGGCGAGTATTAATTCCGGAGAAGAAAGTGGCTTTCTCATTGGAACCGGACAGGTATATCTGGCGGCCAAGCGGGGTCTTGGCCAAAATAAGCCAAATTACCAACGCCACCGCAGCAAACAGATAAAGTGGTACCGGAACCCCGAGAAAATAGCTGCGATCTAACGCCAGCACATAGTTAGGAAAATTAGAAATCGCCGATCCTTTGGAGATAAGCACATTCACGCCTTTGAGCAAGGTCATGATGCCCAGTGTCGCCAAAATTGGGGATACACGCACCACCGAGATAAGCACCCCATTGATAAGCCCCACCACCAAAGCGACCGAAGCTCCTGCCAGCAACATCAATACCATTGAGCTGAATGTGGGCTCCAGATGGGTACACACCCAGGCCATTACCAGTGCACTGGCATTCGCAGTAGCAATAATTGACAGGTTGATACCGCCGGTCAGCATGGTAATTGCCATCGCCAGTGTTAATACTCCGGCGACCGGGATTTGTGAAGCGATAGATTGAAAGTTAGCCGTCGACCAGAACACGTAAGGAATAAACAGGCTAAACCCGATAGAAACCAGCAGCAGTAAAGCCAGTAACCAGCGCTCGGTATGATCACGTTGAGTTGTTTTCGACATGGTTATATCCCTACCTTATGACGTTGGCCCCAGGCGGTCACACTGATACTGATGACAATCACCAAACCGATAACCACGGTATGCCAGTACGACGAAATACCCAGTAAATTCAAACCATTTTGTAATATTGCCAACAAAATTACCCCCAGCAGAGTGCCGGTTAGGGTGCCGCGCCCGCCAACAATACTGGTGCCACCCAGCACCACGGCTGCCAGCACGGTGAGTTCATAACCGAGCAATGAGTCGGGCGCTACCGTCAAGACGGTATAGGACTGCACTACACCGGCGATACCGGATAGAAAGCCCATATAGCCATAAACAAACAGTTGCAGCTTGAGGATGCTGAACCCCATGCGGGAGGCTGCTTCCTGATTACCGCCCAATGCATAAATTTGCCGACCAATACTGGTGCGTGTCATCAGCAGAGCTGTGACAATAATAGTCGCCAGCAATGTCAATATGGGTAACGAAAGACCATAGTCATAGCCATCGGCGGCGGTGAAGGAGAACAGCATTGGCCCATGTTCGAACCATTCCGGATAGGTATATAGCCAAACACCACGACTGAGATACAGCAGTAATCCGTAGAATATATTCAGCGTGGAAATGGTGATAATGATAGACGGCACGCGCAGGCGATTAACTAACAGCGCATTAATTAACCCCAATAATAAGCCGATACCACCGGCTAGTGCGAAAGCCACCGGGAAGTTGCCACCAAACTTCACAATTAATGTCACCATGACATATTGCGAGATAATGGTCATCGCCGGGAATGAAATATCAATACCGCCAGAAATCAATACGATAAATAAGCCACAGGCCAAGATGGTCAACATGGCATAGTTATTTATCAAGTCATAAATATTGGCGAGCGTCAGAAAATCTGGACTGGTGAAAGCAAGATAAGTCGAAATAATCAATATGGTGAAAGCCAACATCACTTCATGGCGTTTCAGATGTTCTTTATTAAATAGACCTGTTTTACCAACATCAGGTTTATTAAGCGCATGGGGATTAGCCATTTACTACCTCCGCAATGGCTGCTTCGCTGCTGTTACCTGGCAAGAACTCCTGCACCAGCCGCCCAGACCGCATCACTAAAATACGGTGGCTATTAAAGTAGGCTTCATCAATCTCATCACAAACCATTAATACCGCAATCCCCCGTGCTGCCAGTGCATTGATAATATTATAAATACCGGCTTTATTGGCGATATCTACCCCAACGGTTGGTGAGTCGAGAATCAATATTTGTGGGTCAGTTGCCAGCCATTTGGCAATGGCAATACGCTGCGCATTACCGCCAGATAAGGTATTGACCGGTAAATCGCTATTACCAATTTTGATAGATAGGTGCTTAACCATGTCTTCGACCAATGTATCGACTCGCTCGGTACGCATCAGGTGGAAAGTGTTTTTAAGCCGGTGTAAAACGGTGGCGCTGATATTGTCGCGAATTGATTGTTCCATGATCAGTCCGGTACTCATGCGATCTTCTGAGACATAACCCACGCCAGCGGCAATAGCATCGCGGTTACTGGTAAAATACATCGGCTTATCATTGATACGAATGGTGCCTGACTCTGGTGCAGTTAAACCAAATAGACTGAGGCACAATTCTGTGCGGCCAGAACCCAATAAGCCGACCAGTGAGACAATTTCACCCGGATGCAATGTCAGTGAGATATCGTGATATTCATTGCCGCGGGAAAGCTCTTCCACTGCCAGCACTGGCGCAAGCGAAGCGCTATAGGGTGGCAGCACCTGAAAATCAAACTTCATACCGGTCATCAGCCAGGCCAGCCGTGCATTATCAACTTCAGCGGCAGGGTAAGTTCCGACCCAATTACCATCTTTGAGCACGGTAATACGGTCTGAAATTTCCAGCACTTCGCTCAACCGGTGGCTGACAAATACCACGCAGATATTGCGTGATTTCAGTTCATGCACCACCCGCAGCAAGCCGTTAACCTCTTGCCGGGTCAGCGATGCGGTCGGTTCATCCATCACAATTAGCCGGGCATCCTGCGCCAGCGCACGGCAGATTGCGACTAACTGTTTCTGGGCAATGGGGAGGTCTTCAACCAATTCATCCAGATTAAGATGGGCATCAATGCTCTTGATGACACGCTCGGCGGTTTCCCGCATCTGACGTTTGTTCACCCACAGATGATGGTGATAATGGTTCATGGCGATATTCTCAGCCACGGTCAAGTTGGGGAATAATGATAAATCTTGATAAATCACCTGAATCCCCAGCCGGACAGATTCTATGGGAGTCAGGGTTGAATAGGTTTTGCCATCAATAGTCATCGTGGCGTCGGTGTCGGGTTGATAAACACCGGAGATAATCTTGATCAGTGTGGATTTGCCGCAACCGTTTTGCCCTGCAAGGCAATGTACCTCACCGGGTAACAGGGTCATAGCCACCTTATCCAGCGCTTTGACGCCATAAAAGGTTTTACTGATATTTTCCAGGGTAATAAATGGCTGCATAGATCCTACATCCTCTTGATCCAAGCGGGTATTAATATCAGAGCCGGACAGGGCATCCGGCTCTGCAATAACTCAGTGAATCAATACAGCGAATCCACGTTATCTTTGGTAACTCGCAACACATTGTGGAACTGAATCAGGTGTTTAGCTTGATCAACTTCCGCTTTACCTACTCCTGGGATCTCCATGCCTGTTTCGATTTTCTCACCTTTCAGCACTTTATCCGCTACCGCTGTCATGGCATAACCAGCAGAACCTGGGTCATAAGTCACGCCCATGGCGATATCGCCACTTTTAACCAGCGATGCAGCCTGAGATGGGATCATCATGCCGAACACATGGACATTGTTTTTCGCCCGTTTTTCTTTCACTGCACGGCCTGCACCAATCGGGCCTTGTGAACCGAAAGCCACAATACCTTTCAAATCACTATGCGCTTTCATCAAATCCAGTGTGGTACGGCGTGAGTCATCAATGCTCTCAGCGACCGGCATACGGCTGGTCACTTCAAACATTTCCGGGTAATGCTCTTTCTGGTATTTAACAAACAAATCGGCCCACAGGTTATGTTGTGGTACGGTCAGGCTACCCACATAAATCACATAGCCGCCTTTACCGCCCATAGCTTTTGCCATTTCTTCCACGTTATCGGCAGCGAATTTGGCGTTATCAATGATTTCGATATCCCAGTTAGCGCTAGGCTGCCCCGGAGATTCGTTGGTTAATACCACGATGCCAGCATCGCGCGCTTTCTTGAATACCGGTTCCAGCACATCGGCATCGTTTGGCACGATACTGATGGCGCTGACTTTCTTGGCGATTAAATCTTCAATGA